>NZ_JAULLJ010000019.1:0-80171 GCF_030518095.1 Bacteroides sp. ET489 | reverse complement strand
CAGGATGAGTCTGACCTCAATGCGTTCAGCCGGATCTGTGGCTGTTTTCCAGTATAGAGTGTTCGATTTGTTCGTACTTGTATTGTCTTTATGAGAGAATACGGTAGTCATTATACCGCATTCCCCCCGAATGTTATGATTTGATATTTATTTGTTCCTGTGCGGACTCCTTTTTCACAATCCTCAATCTTTTTAGGAGATACAGGAAATATTCACGGTCATAGATCCGGAAAAGAAATTCCTCTGATGTCTCCTTGATATGTCCAATGAAAGTTACTGATTCCCGGTTGGGAGGATATTGAAGGAAGTGTCCGTCTGAAATAAGAGTGAGTTTCTTACGAGATACATAGTCTATCAGTTCGTCCGGAGTTTCGTACCGTCCTTTTCCTTTATAGAACTGGAAATGGTTACTGCGAAGACTTCTCAGAATATTCGCCATGTCCATCCTTGTCTGTTTGGAGTCTGACTGGATGACAAGATTACAGATGAATGCAGGCTGTTTTCCATCCACAGAAAAGTAATAAGGAATAAGTTTAAGGCAATCCGATTTACTTGAAACAGAATGTAAAGGATTGACTTTTAGAATTGTTGCTTTTCTATTCATGATTTTCATGCATCGGTCAATTTGTCTGTCTAATTCATTTTTCGGAGTTTTTATAGAGCGCAGTCCATGAAAATAGCGCCTGTCTCGCTCAAAGTGGAAAGGATATATATTTACATAGTGCGGTTCATCAACAAAAAATGAACCGTCCCTTAAATATAACAAAGGTGTATCATCTGTAAAGTAAAAGAAGTCTTCTTCAGTGATTTCCTTGAATGGCCTCTCCAAAGATTCACGATAAATACGTAACATCTTTTCAATTCTAAATCGGGGAATGGCAATCAGAAAAGGGTTATTCTCCCGTATTCGCAGCTCCTCAAGAGTTTCACCGCCATGGTCATTGTGGATTCCATCGGCCATGCGAGTCAGGCATTTTCCGTTGAAGTAGCGGGAATCGATTACATATTTCAATTGGTCTTTCATGTCTTATAGGTTTTGAAGGTTCAACACTCTTTTGACGGCATATACAGCATTCTGCGTAAGCTGCTGTTGCCATGCCTGGTATCTCGGTGACCATTTGAAACCGTATGATTTCAGTTCTTTTCGCTTCTGGTCATCCGGAATACTGTCAAACAGGATTTGCAGGCGGTCTGCCTCATAGTTCCATACCAGCGTTCCGCCTTCAAATTTCAATTCACGGTTTTCCCGTTCTCTGATTTCCTGAAGTTTCAGTCTGGCCTGCCGTGCCATTTCCGGCAGTTGAAAGAAACGGTTCCGTGGAGTGATAACCGGTTTTTTGCATTGCGTATTGAAGTCTGTAATGAAGTCCACCGCTTTCTGTACGATTTCCACTTCTCCTTTTCCTGCATAGGTGCTTACCTTATTAAGGATGCTGCTGACGAACAGGGCACGGCTGTATCCTCTTGCTTTACCGGTATCAATATCATGAATGGTCTGTGCGCTACTTGCAATGTCACGCTTCAGGCGGTTCCATGCCTCCTCCTGCTTCTGTTCTTCCGGTTTGGCAGCCTCTTTTATCCTTTTCATGGCAGCCTTGAAGCGGTTACGCCAGTCATGAAATTCATCAAATCTGTTCTGGTATGCGTCCAAGGCCTTGTTGTTGCGCTGGCAGTTGAACTTGGCAGGCCCTGTCACCATCGGACTGGCACATCGTGAGAGACTGCCCAAAAGGGCGGAGAACTTACTGTGGTATGCACTGACATACTCGTTCTGCTTTTCTTCCGGAATCTGTTTCAGATCCTCTACAAGTTGTTTTTCATATTGCATGATGTCTGTTTCCGCCCTTGCTTCAGGTTCGAAGGAACTCCATCTATACGCGTTGTATGCAGCATCAAGCAGGTCTTCCAGATAGCCGGGATACAGGAATTCCACAGCTTCCCATTTTTCAAATTCAGACGGATGAAGTTCTGTTTCCCCGTCTGCCGCTTCGATTGTGTGTACATAGGACCCCATTCCCGTACAGCGTTTACGGAAATGAAAAAGGACGGCTTCGTCATCCGTCCCTTGTTCTCTGATTTTCTTCACTCGGTAAGCATTCTTTCTTGTCAACGTGACAACCGTCTGTTTTCCGGTCTTGTCCTTCATGAGGTCTGCTACTGTACCTTCACATACCTTCTTTCCAACTTCTTCAGTCATATTCTTTTATTTAAATTAGACATGACCGGCTCCGTGGAGCCAGTATTTCAATTTCTTACTGGCCCGGCTGTTCTTTGCCAATGACCGGTGCAAGGCTTGGCAGAAAAAAATACCGGAGCGAAGCGAGGATGATTTTTTTCCAGCCAACCAGCCCGACAGGGCTGCCTTGCACAGTCAGTGGCAAAGGGCGATATTTGCTGTAAGAAATGAAATAATGTTTGAAAATTATATCGCAAACTTGTTTTGCAATACTTTCATTTCATTGGCAATGGTAGAATTCATGATTTTGGCATAAATACGAGTTGTACGAATGTCCGTATGTCCTAACATTTTGGCAATGGATTCCAATGACACCTTATTTGCAATAGCCAGTGATGCAAATGTATGTCTTGCAATATGTGTTGAAAGATTCTTTTGAATGCCACATACATCAGCTATTTCTTTCAAATAACTGTTCATTCGTTGGTTGCTGGGAACAGGAAGTAATAATCCTTTTTCATTGCAGATTGGATTTGACTGATATTTCTCTAAAATAAGTCTTGGTATATCCAACAATGGAATGTCACACATATTATCGGTCTTTTCCCTTGCTTTTCTTATCCACCACTCACCATTATCTGCCTGTACAAGGTGTTCCTTTTTCAGATTCTTTACGTCTGTGAAAGCCAAACCGGTGAAGCAACAGAAGATGAATATGTCCCTTACGGTTTGTAATCGTTGAATATCAAAATCTTTATTGATGATTTTGCGAAGTTCCATTTCGTTTAAGAATTCACGGTTACACTTGGTCTGTTTGAAGTGTATTTCTGCAAACGGATCATCAGTTATCCACTTCTTTATCAATGCAGTTTTGATGATTTTCTTTAAATTCTTCAGATATTTCACTGTCGCATTTTGCGCACAGTTTTTCTGTATTTTAATGAAATGTTCGAATTTGGTTATAAATTCATAGTTGATTGATTTTAATGGAATATCAGCCAGTTTATACTGTTCACTGATAAACTCCTTCAAATATCTTGCTGTACGTTCGTATCGAAGTACAGTACCTTCGGCATATTCCTTGTTCATCAATTCCCGATATTCTGAATTGTGTTCCTGGAATACTTCAAGCAGCATTTTGGGAGTAGAGTGTTCTCCATAATAGATATTTTTTATAATATCTGCTGTAATAGGTTTACCGTCCTGCTCAAGTTCACGGTGAATTTGAAGGATTTTAGTTCTTATCGTATCAAGATAGTGGTTTATTTCTTGATACTTCTTTTCCCTGCCAATCGCGCATTCTTTTTGCGTATTCCATTTTGTAACATCTATACTTCGCTTGATTTGTACCTCTGCACGTTTTCCGTTTATTGTGATACGCATACAGATTGGTGCTTCTCCATTTTTAAGCAGCTTTGATTTCTTCAGGAAAAACAATACCGTAAAATAGTTTCTTTGCATTGCCATACTCTTCTTTTTTTGATGGTGTAAAAATACATGTTTTGAAAAGAGTTTGTTTTATGCAAAACACAGAAAATCAGTGAAATATAATCCAATCAGGTGGACTTTTTTTTAAGTGAAAATCAAGTCCACCTATTTCACCTCCTTTGGGATGGCGTATTCTGCCTCAATTTGCAGTATGGATAAAAAGAAAAACCGCTAATAATGATTGATTATCAGCGGTTTTCATTGTTTTGCTTTTTTGTTTGAGTGATCCGCTTGGGGCTCGAACCCAAGACCCCAACATTAAAAGTGTTGTGCTCTACCTGCTGAGCTAGCGAATCAAACCTGTTTGCTATCATTTCCTGATTGCGAGTGCAAAGGTAGGGATTTTTTTTGAATCTACAAGGGTTTTGATGATTTTTTTTCGTCTTCTATATCACTTTTTTTACATGTCTCCTGATTATCAGTGATTTCCACCTTACTAATTTTTTCCCGGTTAATGATGAAACGTTGGTAATAAGAGAGCATCAGGGTAGTAAGGGGAAGGGCAATGATCATACCCAGCATCCCCATCAGCGAACCCCATACCGACAGAGATAGCAGAATGATGGCCGGATTGAGCCCTGTGATCTTTCCCATCACACGCGGCACGATGAAGCCGTCCTGGATAATCTGTACGACAACAAAGACGGCAAGTGCGGCAGCCAGAATAAGCCAGAAATTGCCTCCGGTGTCGGCTGCTTTCAGGATAGCCAGTATGATGGTAGGGATAAAGCCGATGATTTGCAGGTATGGAACCAGGTTTAAAGCTCCGATGAATAGTCCCAGACCAATGGCCATCGGGAAGTCGATGATGAGGAAACCGATGCTGAACAGAATGCCTACGCACAAGGCAACGAAGGCCTGTCCGCGGAAGTAACGGTTCATGCCGTTTTTAACGTCATTCAGTAAGTCGGTCACGAACTTGCGATATTTTACGGGTACAAGATAGGGCCATCCTTCAGAAATGCTTTCATAGTCGAGCAGGATGAACACTATATATAATAGGATAATAAAGAAGGTGAACACGCTGAACAGCAGGTTGACAGACTCGGAAAGTATGGTCCATACGCCAGGTAAAGTTTCCTTTAGTGCAGCCAGCAGGTCCTTTTCGTTGAATATCTGTATCAGTAAGCGGGTATCAATGTTTTCGCGCAGGAAGTCGGACAACGACTTGGGGACGTTTCCGCCTGTAGTAGTGCTCGAAAAGTATTCAATCAGCAGATCCTTCACTCGCCCGAATTCTTCTATCATGGGCGGTACCAGCAGGAAAAAAGTGGCTACACCTACCAGCACAATACTGAGCAATGCGCAGAAGATGGAGACAACCCTGTTCTTAAGCCGAAGCTTATACTGAAAGAAGGTGACCAGCGGATATATCAGATAGGCTATCAGCCAGGCAATGAAGAAGGGAAGAAGCACGCCGCTCAGGCGTTCGAGCAGCATAAGAATACCGATGATGATAGCGCCGATGATGACGCCGCGGATGAAGCTGTCGAAAGTGATTTTCTTGCGTTCCATATTCTGACGTTTTTTAGGAGTGGGGCAGGGGATTGTCGTTGTGCTTACGGTCTTCGGCTATGGCTTGCTGGTAGCACGAGCGACACAGTGGCTCGTATTCTTCGGTTTCGCCAAGCAGCACCTGTTTGTCGTTCTTTACGGTACGGTGCGAGAAGGCGGCCAGTTGTCCGCATTTCACGCAGATGGCATGAACTTTCGAAACTTCGTCGGCAATGGCACACAGTCCCGGCATCGGTCCGAACGGACGGCCACGGAAGTCCATGTCAAGTCCTGCCACGATGACACGGATGCCATTGTTGGCCAGCTGGTTACAGACGTCAATCAGTCCGTCGTCGAAGAACTGGGCTTCGTCGATACCTACCACGTCTACTTCCGAGGTGAACAGCAGGATGCTGGCCGACGAGTCGATGGGAGTCGAGGAGATAGAGTGGCCTTCGTGCGACACTACGTCTTCTTCCGAGTAGCGTGTATCAATGGCGGGCTTGTAGATTTCGACCCGCTGTTTGGCAAACTTGGCGCGCTTGAGGCGGCGTATCAGTTCTTCAGTCTTTCCGGAGAACATGGAGCCGCAAATGACTTCGATTCTGCCCCGGCGCTTGGTTTCCTGTATATGATCTTCCGAGAATAGTACCATGTCTTTATACTGTTATGTTGGCTACAAAAGTAATACTTTTGTTGGCTTTAAGATATTATTTCATTATTTATTTCTACATTTGTGGCATTAACATGGATGGACATTGAAAGGTTATGCAGACTTTATTGACAGACATTGAACTGGATATTCAGGAATTGAAATGTGTGATGCAAGCCGTTGAGCAAGGAAATAATCCGGCTTTGCGCGAAGTAGCCAGACGGAATATCCGTCAGATGCAGGCTCGTTTGAGCGAATTGGAGCGCCTGCTTGACGAGACGACTGCAACTACTTCGGTCGAAACGGCAGCTGTGGCAGAAGCTGTTCCGACAGCTGAGCCGGTAACACATGAAGCTCCGGTTGAGGCCGATCTGGAAGAACCTGTGCCGACTCCGGTTGTTGTTCCGGTGTTTCAGGAAGAACCGGTAGAACCGGCACCTGCCGAAGAGCAAGCACATGTCCCTGTCGAAGAAGTAGTTCCTACCGTACAGTCTACTTCCATCCTGGCCGAGCGTATCAGACCCGCTACCGACCTACGCCACGCCATCAGCCTGAACGACGCTTTCCGTTTCACGCGCGAACTGTTCAAAGGCGACGGGGCGCGGATGAATGAAGTGGTGGAGCAACTGGGCAATGCAGCTACGCTGGACGAAGCGTTGCGCATATTCTATTCGACCGTGGTGCCCGATGAGGAAAACGAGGCAACCGCTGATTTTATCGAACTTCTTAAGAAATACTTCAGTTAAAGCAGACTATAAAGATATGGGAAAACTGTATGTAGTGCCTACCCCTGTAGGAAATCTGGAGGACATGACCTTCCGCGCCATTCGCATATTGAAAGAAGCCGATCTGGTGCTGGCCGAGGACACTCGGACCTCAGGCATTTTGCTGAAACACTTCGAAATTAAGAACGCCATGCAATCTCACCACAAGTTCAATGAACATAAAACGGTGGAAAGTGTTGTTAATAGAATAAGGGGGGGCGAAACTGTAGCTTTGATATCCGATGCAGGTACGCCGGGCATTTCCGATCCGGGCTTCCTGCTGGTACGCGAATGCGTGCGTGCAGGTATCGAGGTGCAATGCCTGCCTGGGGCGACGGCTTTCGTGCCGGCTCTGGTGGCTTCGGGATTACCCAATGAGAAGTTCTGCTTCGAGGGTTTTTTGCCACAGAAGAAAGGACGGATGACTCGCTTGAAAGCATTGGCCGAGGAACCACGCACGATGGTGTTCTACGAGTCGCCCTATCGTTTGCTGAAGGCTTTGACCCAGTTTGCCGAGTTCTTTGGAACCGAGCGGCAGGCATCCGTGTCGAGAGAAATATCGAAAGTGCACGAAGAAACCGTGCGGGGCACTTTGGGCGAACTGATAGAACACTTCACGGCCAATGAACCCCGTGGTGAAATAGTAATTGTAGTAGCAGGAATAGACGATAAATAAACACTTTTATTAATTCAAACGTAAGGAAAGGAAAAACGTATGAAAAAGTTTGCAGTATTAGTGGCATGCACGGCTGCGTTGGTATCGTGCAACAATTTTTCGGGAGGGAACAACGACCGTTTGCAGGCCGAAAACGATTCGCTCTTGATGGAGCTGAACCAGCGCAATACCGAGCTGGACGAGATGATGGGAACATTCAACGAAATTTCGGAAGGATTCCGTCAGATCAATGCGGCTGAAAACCGGGTGGATTTGCAGCGTGGAGCCGTTGCCGAAGGCTCGCTGAGTGCTAAGGAACAGATTGCTTCCGACATCGAATTCATCCGCAAGCAGATGGAAGAAAACAAGGAACAGATTGCTAAATTGCAGGCAATGCTGAAGAACAGTAAGAACAACTCGGCTCAGTTGAAGAAAGCTGTTGAATCGCTGACTCAGGAGCTGGTTGTAAAAACGCAACGCATCGAAGAATTGCAGGCCGAACTGGCTTCGAAGAACATCCGCATACAGGAACTGGATGCCGCCGTATCTGATCTGACGGCTGCCAAGGAAGAACTGACCACTGAGAACGAAGCCAAGGCGAAGACCGTGGCCGAACAAGACAAGGCTCTGAACACCGCTTGGTTTGTTTTCGGAACGAAGAAAGAGCTGAAGGACCAGAAGATTCTGTCCAATACAGGTCTGTTTAAGAAAGGTGAGGTAATGCAGGATGCCGATGTCAACAAGGACTACTTCACTCAGGTAGACATCCGTACGACGAAGGAAATCAAGCTTTATTCGAAAGATGCCGAAATTCTGACTACGCATCCTGCTGGCTCGTATGCGCTCGACAAGGACAACAAAGGCCAGCTGATTCTGAAGATTACCAATCCGAAAGATTTCTGGAGCGTATCCAAGTACCTCGTTATTCAGGTAAAATAAGTCTAATTTTATTCTATTAATTTCGGGTACGGGCTGTACGGATTGCAGCGGAACACTTCGACTGTTCCGTCTGCACTGTGTGCAGCCCGTTTTTTTGAGACGTACAGGCTTTAACCCTCTTATGACTGAACTCTTCTGCCTGAACCTTTTCCTGTTTCAATCCATATACGCATGGCATATAAGAATCTGTTCTTCGACCTTGATGATACGTTGTGGGCTTTCACGCAGAATGCCCGCGATACGTTCGAGGAATTGTACGACAAGTATCGTTACGACCGTTTTTTCCATTCCTTCCAACATTACTATACGCTCTACCAGCAGCACAACCTGGAGCTGTGGGCTGCATACGGGCGCGGGCAGCTGACCAAGGACGAACTGAACCGTCAGCGCTTTCTTTATCCGCTCGAAGCTGTCGGTGCGGGCGATGCCGAGTTGGCAAAAGCCTTTACGGACGATTTCTTTACCCTGATACCTACCAAGAGTGGACTGATGCCGCATGCGCGCGAGGTGCTCGAATACCTGCATCCACGCTACAACCTGTACATCCTGTCCAATGGTTTTCAGGAGTTGCAATGCCGCAAGATGCGTTCGGCCGGTATCGACCGTTACTTCAAAAAGGTAGTCCTGTCCGATGATATCGGCGTGCTGAAACCCCGTGCTGCCATCTTCCATTTTGCTCTTTCGGCCACCCAGTCGCAGTTGGGCGAGTCGCTGATGATAGGCGACAGTTGGGAGAACGACGTGGCTGGAGCTGCCGGTGTGGGCATGCATCAGGTGTTCTACAACGTCTCAGGCAACAGCCCTCTTCCTTTTAGGCCTACTTATCGGATAACCGATTTGAAAGATTTGCTCGGAATCTTGTAGCACATGTCAGATTTAGTCGTATTTTTGTGTATTCAATACTATGCTTAAATTTCTGTATTATGGAAACCCTTATTCCTTTTGCATTGCTTTGCTTTACGTCTTTTTTCACACTGACCAATCCGCTCGGCACCATGCCTGTGTTTCTGACCATGACTCAGGGTATGACGGAGCGTGAACGCCGTTCAGTTGTTTCGCGTGCTACGCTGGTGGCATTCATCACCATCATGGTATTTACTTTCGCGGGCCAGTTTCTCTTCAAGTTCTTCGGTATCTCGACCAACGGTTTCCGTATAGCCGGCGGAGTCATCATCTTTAAGATAGGTTACGACATGCTGCAGGCACGCTATACGCCGATGAAGCTGAAGGACGAGGAAATCAAAACCTATGCCGACGACATCTCCATTACGCCGCTTGGCATCCCCATGCTTTGCGGACCGGGTGCCATTGCCAATGCTATTGTGCTGATGCAGGATGCCAACACCTTTGCCATGAAGGGAGTGTTGATAGGCATGATTGCCTTCATCTATCTGCTTACATTCTTTATCCTGCGTGCTTCTACCCGCTTGGTAAATGTGCTGGGCGAGACGGGCAACAACGTGATGATGCGTCTGATGGGTCTGATTCTGATGGTAATCGCCGTTGAGTGTTTCGTGGGTGGTGCGAAACCGATTCTGGTCGAGATACTGAAGGAAGGTATACCGGGTATTACTCAGTAAGGTACTTGTTTGTCTCGTGTGAGATACAGGTGTTTATAGCTTATTCCACCGTTTTTACCCAATACCCGTTCCCATACTTCGTATGCACCCTGCGCCCCAACTGCGCCAGCAGGCGGGCGAACGACGTACACGAACAGTCCTTCAGAGCAGCAGGATTCTTCTTCTTCACAGTTGTATAAATATCCGCCGCCGACATTAATCTTGCACCCTGCTCGCCCGGCTCGGCGAAGCGGAAGCACGAGCTGACCAGTTCTTCGGCGGGTGTAACGCGGTAGAACGGGCGATTGGCTTGCTGAATCTCGTTTTCCTCTTCCTTGCTGAACCAGCAGCGTTCGCCGTTCTCCAACTCGTGCAGCAGCTGGGCGTAGAGTTGTTCATAATCCACCGGCGTGGTGCAATCAATGGGGTGTTCCACCTCCACACAGATAAAGCGACGGCTGCCCGAAAGGTCGGTCAGCAGGTCGCGGCGGTTGCTGGTGCCGATGAAGGAGGCGATGCGGGGCAGCGGCTCTGCCGTGCGGCGGTAGGCACGGCGTACGCGCAAGGCTTCCATCTGCATCAGGTTCTTCAGCTGGGGCACCCGGCTGGCGGGCAGGCGGTCGAACTCATCCAGGTTGATGAGTCCGTACGAGGCCAGTTTGTTCTCCGCCGCCGTGGCGTTGGTCAGGTCGAAGCTTTCGGTAAAGTAGTCGCGCAGTTGGGACGGGAGCAGCAGGCGGCAGAAGGTAGATTTGCCCAAACCTTGTGCGGTGCTGATTAAGAGCGGTGCCACACTGTTGGCACGGCGTCCCTCTCCGCCACGGCCCGTCCACTGGGCGGTGACAGCCAGCATCCAGCGGTGGAAAGCACGTGTCCAAAGGTCGCTGTCGGACACCCGTTTGGCCAGTTCGGTCACGCGGTCGGTGCCGTCCCATGCAGGGAGGTGCTTGAAGTAGAGGTCGAACGGATGGTAGGCCTGCACGTGGTCGGACTCCACGTAGCGTTTCACGTCCCGGTCCCAACAGTCCACGCCGTTGTTGATGGCGTCGAGGGCGATGCCGTTCAGCGTGCGGTTGTCCACGGGGGTATAAATAAGGTGGTGCGGATCGGCTGTGCTGGTAGTGTCCAAGCGGGCGCACTCCGTACGTTCCGTCAGCAGGTTGTAGCGGAAGGCGTAGTGTAGTTTCAGGTAGCGCGTCAGGCGTTGCATCATCTGTTGCTGGCGCGAGGGCTTTTCGGGTTGGGCAGAAGATTCTTCAGCAGGTGCGGCAACATCTTCTTTTGGTGTGTTTTTTAGCGTATCTTTCACCGTATCCTCTTCAATGACAGGCGGTTGTTCCATCGTCAGGATGCGTGCTTCGGCGGTCTCGTCGGGCTGTGCATCCACCCATTCAATGATTTCGTTCCCACCGTTCAGGCTGAACATGCGTTTCTGTTCGTTCTTGGCACGGTCGTCGGGCGTCCATGTCATGCGGACGCTGAACTCGCCGCCACCCATCACTATAAATACTTCGCCTCCGGGCAGGCGGGTGCAGACGTGTTGCAGGTCGGCGAACAGTTGTTCGTAGGCAGAAGCGGAAGAGGCAGCTGTCATCGTGTCGTTCGTGTTAGTCGTGTCGTTTGTCGTGTTGTCCTTGCGTGCGGTGTTCCACGGAAGGAACCAGCTTTT
Organism: Bacteroides sp. ET489; assembly: GCF_030518095.1. Taxonomy (NCBI): domain Bacteria; kingdom Pseudomonadati; phylum Bacteroidota; class Bacteroidia; order Bacteroidales; family Bacteroidaceae; genus Bacteroides; species Bacteroides sp. ET489. The sequence continues at coordinate 68,775 of NZ_JAULLJ010000019.1, read as the reverse complement.
CAGGTTCGTAATCAGATTCATAGCGATTTTGGGTTTAAGTGATAGTGGACGGGGGACGCGGTTACAGACCCCGAGTTTCCCCGTTCCCTTGTTGACTCGTCAACTCGTCAACTTGTTAACTCGTCAACTTGTCAACCGTTCCCCAAAGATACAAAATCGGAAGTCCTTTGTCAAGTATTTGGCGAGAAATAATCAACAAAAATCAACTTCTTTTTCAAGCACCACGGAGAATGCGGGGGCTTTTGGGGGTCACCACGGAGGACACAGAGTTTCACAGATTAATTTACTCAACTTTCGCAAGCTCAAGTTGCAGTTGACAAGCAACAAGTTGACGAGTTAACAAGGCGTTTGTAGCAAGCCGTTTCAAGCGGCACTTTATCAAACAGGGAGTTCCAGCCTTGTAAACTTGTTAACTGAAGCCTTGTTAACTAATAAGTTGAGCACTTGCGAAACTTAAGTTAATTTATACACACGCACACCCTCCAACGTTTAATCCGTACTAATCCGTGTCATCCGTGGTGAATATCCCCCGTCATGCCGCACGAATATTTCTTTTCAATGTTTGGAAATGTAGCAAGAACTTCGTTTATTTGCGTTATAAACTTCATTTTGAAAGACTATGGCAAATTACATACGTTTCGACTGGGCCATGAAGCGGTTGTTGCGCAATAAGGCCAATTATGCTGTATTGGAAGGACTGCTGACCACGTTGTTGGAAGATAAGGTGAAAATCTGCAAGTTGCTGGAAAGCGAAAGCAACCAGGAGGATGAGTATGACAAGTATAACCGTGTGGACATGCTTGCCGAGGACTCACGGGGCGAACTGATCCTGATAGAAGTGCAAAACAACAACGAGTACGCTTACTTCCAACGTATGCTGTTCGGCACGTCGAAGTTGGTGACGGAATATATCAACCGTGGCGAGGGATATGAAAAGGTGCGCAAGGTGTATAGCGTGAACATCGTCTATTTCTCGTTAGGGCACGGAAAGGACTTTGTCTATCATGGCAAGACGGAGTTCCGTGGCATTCACGAAGGAGACCTGTTGGAGCTTTCGCCCTTCCAGCGTCAGACTTTCAAGGTCGATCAGGTGAGCCAGCTCTATCCGGAGTACTACATACTGAAGGTGAACGACTTCAACCGCGTTGCAAAAACTCCTTTGGAAGAATGGATTTATTACCTGAACACGGGCGAAGTGCCGGAAGGTGCCACCGCACCGGGCCTGGACACCGTGAAGGAACAGTTGCAACTGGACCGCATGAGTCAGGATGAACTGAAAGCCTATTATCGTCACTTGGACAATATCGTCATCCTTCGGGACAATATCCAGACAGAACGGGCCGAAGGAAGGGCCGAAGGTAGGGCTGAAGGAAGAGAAGAAGGATTGGCCGAAGGTAGAGCTGAAGGAAGAGCTGAAGGAAGAGCTGAAGGTGCCAAGGAAGAGCGTCTAAAAAACGCTACTGCCATGAAAGCTGCCGGCATTCCAATCGAAACAATAGCCCAAATCACCGGACTCACAGTCGAGGAAATCAAAACTTTGTAAACGGTCACTGAACCACGGAGGACACGGCTATTCAGTTTTGTTTCACTACGGATTACACTGATTTCACAGATTAATTTATACACATGCACCCCTCCAAACGTTTAATCCGTGCTAATCCGTGTCATCTGTGGTGTTATTACCGGTTTGCCACGTGAAGTTTCACCGTAATCTTTTAATAATGAGTCGTTTGTGGTGAAAGGTGGATACGCGGACTACACGGAATGAGCGGATGAACGCGGATTTTAATTATTCATTTTAATTCATTTTTAATTTTTAATTGAATCAACGTGAAGCTTTATCTTTCACCACATCCGTCTGATTTTCAGCACTAATTTTCCTTGTTGAAAGCGTGAACCCAATTTCTCCTTTTCTCCTTTTCATCTGTTCGTCCGTCCCCTCCGCGTCGTCCGCGTATCTATCCTTCACCCACTAAAGTGCTACTTGGTGCTTGTAACCACCTACTTTAGCGGCATAACATCGGTAGTTAGCCGGCCCAACAAGCAATGCTGCCGAGTCTGACAAGCAATCCCGTCGAGTTTTACAAACAATGCTGTCAGGTTTTACCTGCAAAGTCCGCGGGTTTGGTAAGCAAAGCCCGTGAGTATTGCCTGCAACTCCCGCGCGTATGGCAAGCGTTGCTCGCGTGCCCTGCAAGTGTGGCTCACGAGCCGTGCTTGTGTCGCTCGCGAGCCGTGCAAGTGATATGAGACACTGTTCGTATTTTTTTTGATGTTAAAAGCAAAGGGCATTTCGGCTCTTTTCCATTTGTTTGCAGTAAGCTTAAATCTTTTTACAAGAATTCACACGGTATCTACGTTGAAAAGGGAATTTGCATAGCCAACCTATCCAGATGTAAGTTAGGCTATAGCAAATTCCCTTTTGTTTTACAGAAAATAAGAACTATTATTATTCTATTGTCACAAATGCATAAGCAAAGTGAGGCACTCCGGCGTTACCTCCTTCAACGATAAGGGCTACCAGCGATTCAAAGTTGATGGTTTTACCTTGAATACTTCCTACGTTATCGCCAGAGTATAATTGCCCAGTATTGGGATCTATCATACAATATTGATAAGGCCCATAATTAGGTTCATTGATCACCTGGTTATCGGGGATTGTAACTGTTCCATTCTCAAGGTCGAATATCATTTTGACAGGCTCTAATGGTAATGTCACACCAGCAAAGGATGATAACCCTGTAAGGTAGGCTGTTTTTTCATCCTGTTCATCGGCTACGATTTCTACATTTACTGGAACTACAGGTGATCCTTCTAGACTGAGGTTATAGCCATTTAATGTTTTCTTACCTAGGAAATCGCCCAAGTAATGACTTTCTGTAGTAAAACTCTTTACATCAGACGTTACTATACGATTGGCTGTAAGTGCATAAGCACAGGCGTAAAAAGTAGTTCCAGGAGCCAACGTAGCTTGAATGGTAGCCTGGCTTTCGCTCATATCAGCGGCAACAATGGTAGAGTTGTTCAGGTCGGGCTGTGCCTCTGTACTAATTAGTACTCCGCATTCATATGCTTCAGGCGTTCCTTTTTCATTCAGATCGATTGTGAATGAAGCAGTGTATTTATTCACTGTGACACTTTGTAATGATATGCTTGGTGCGGCAACTTCCGCAACCCTTGTTTCATCAAGGGTTGCATCGGTTTCGCAAGCTGTATTAATGGCAAGCAGGCTGGCTGCCAATATCATTGCTCTTATTTTTTTCATACTCAGATTTCTAAAAATAATAAACTGTAATACTTTTATTTGAATTTGCTTTCAGTCGGTGCGGGATTCTGTTCGGACGCATCAATGGCATCATTGTTATCCAGTTCTTTTAACGGCAACTGATAAAGGAAATACCAACTTCCGGCATCAATAGTATACTGTGCACTCTTAAGGTGGTTGCTGCCTTCATAGTTTCGGTCGATGCCTTTCTTCAGACGCAGATGATCGAACAGTGAGAAACCTTCACCCCACAATTCCAGACGACGTTGCTGATATACGTCATCGGCTGTAACTGAATTTGCTTTCCACGAAGGATCTCTTTGTGACATTAATTCCTTCAATACTTGTGCGGCACCTGTATAGTCACCTTTGTGAGCAAGTGCTTCTGCTTCGGTCAATATCATTTCAGACACGCGCATGTATACGTAGTCGGCTTCCCAGTTAGGTACCTTTTTGAATTTAATGTTGGTATATTCGGGGAATGCAGCCTCTTGCGGAGTATACTGAACGCCCGTGCTGGTGTGTTTGAAGAGCTTTTTTCTAACATCTGTCGGATTCATGGAGTCGTACAGGCGAGCATCAATCTTACGGTACTGACCTACATCGCCACCGTATCCGGCATCATAGGAACACATGAATGAGAAGAACGAAGCGAATGCTGTAGAGGTCTCCGATGTAATGTCGGCACCCCACATCCATTCCTTTGCACCGATGTTATTGAATGCATTGTCTGCCAGCAACTCTTGGGGAGTGTATACGCTGTATCCGGCACGGGCTTTGCGTGCATACGTAATGGCGTCGTCCCAGTTGTTTGTAACCAGACATACGCGTGAGTACAAACCAGCAGCTACTTGTTCATCAATCATGGTTTTGTTGGGGCGTTTCCAACCTGCCAACAGTTCCATACCTGCTTTAAAGTCTTTCTCTACTTGTGCATATACTTTCGACAGAGGAGCACGGCCTGCATACGCATCTGCTGCTTCTTCTGGAGTCAAAACAATGGGCACGCCCGGGGCTTCTTCGTTTCCTACATAAGTCTGTTGGTACATCTGTGCCAAGTAAGCATGAGCGAATGCTCTATATACCAAAGCTTCTCCTCTGTATGCCTTTAAATCAGCATCTTGCACGTCAGTTGAAATCTTCGAAATAATATCATTCGCTTTGTTAATGATAGAATAGAAGAAGTTCCAATAAAAGAAAGGACGTACATATTGTTCTCCCCAATAATCCAACTGATAGTCAAATGTAAACCAACCGCTTCCTGCAACTTCAAATGCGAGGTCGTCGTTCATTACATCGCCTAAGTGGTAGATACTCATCAAGCCAAAATCGTTGTGTACTGTGCTAGAGCTTAATTGCGTATTATATTGATATGTATAATTGTTCAAGCCCAACATTAACGGCTCAACCACTTTGATCAGTGCATCGGGGCTGCTCGAACCGATTTCGTCAATTTCGTCTTTGCTGGCCACTCCGGCATTTTCAGTGTCGAAAAAGTCGTCACCACATGCAGTCAGAAGCGAACATGCAGCAGCCAAAAGGAAAATCTTTCTAAAATATTTCATATACTTTTCTTTTTATCTGTTATTAAAACTCTAAGTTGATACCGAATGATACTGTACGCATGGCCGAATAGTTGTATCCGGTCTGTCCGTCCAGAATACTCTGACGAGGATCGAATCCACGACGTGCAGACAACAAGAAGAGGTTATCGCCTACAATATACAAGCGTAACTTTTCAATATGTACTTTTTGCAACCAATTCTTGGGAAGCGAATAACCTAATGTCAGGTTACGCAGGCTCAGGTAAGAAGCCTTGGTCAGAGCACGGTCACCTGAACAACCTTGGTTAAGGTCGTTGGTCTGCAGACGAGGAACATCGGTATAACGGTTTTCCGGAGTCCAACGATTAAAGATATCTTTGTGCCAGTTCTTTCCGGCAGATCCAGCTCCCATGAAGCCTTGGTAGAGTGAATCGTATACCCATCCACCAATTTGGTAAGCGAAGTTTGCATTCAAATCGAATCCGTATGTTTCGATGGTTGTCGAGAAACCGCCGTACAGATCAGGTATTGGAGACTTGCCCAGTTCGTAGCGGGTTGCAAGTTCCGTTTTATTGACTGTTTTTTGTCCGATTACGTTTCCTTTTTCATCTGTTTCGTCAGCCCAATACAATGCGTCTCCGTTTTCAGGATCAACTCCTGCATATTTGTAATCGTAGTAATTGTATAAAGGTTTACCAACTTTACGGAAATAGTTTCCTGTAGCCCATCCGTCTTGCGGGCGGTCAGCTGGCAATTCCAAAAGTTTGTTTTTGTAGTGGGTAGCATTCAAGGCTACATTCCATTTGAAATTATTGTGAGTGAAGATATCGTAGTTCAATTCGATTTCTACACCTTGGTTACGCATGCGCATGGTATTTTCGTAAATACCGCTCGGTACACCTTGTGAAGGAGGAAGTGGCTTGTAATACAGAAGATCCCAAGTTGTTTTGCTGAAGTATTCAATGTTACCTGAGAGCCTGTCCCATAATTTAAATTCCACGCCAGCATTGAAGTTGTTACTCTTCTCCCATGTAATGTCTTTATTTCCACGGAATACGTATTGAGTACCAATGGCACCGTCATTGCTGACAACTATGTATTGGTCTTTATAAGGCTGGTTATTACCAATAGCATCGTTTCCTTGTGTACCGAAGCTGGCTTTCACTTTCAAGTCGTTAATCCAAGTCAGGCTCTCCATGAACGCTTCTTTGTTCATTCTCCACGAAGCACCTACTGACCAGAAACTTCCCCAACGATTGTCTGGATGGAAACGTGAAGAGGCATCTCTACGGAAACTTCCTGAAACATAGTATTTCTCATCAAAGTTATATTTTACTTGACCAAAGTAACCTTCCAATGCATATTCTGCTGCAGACGAACTGGCATCAGATAATTTGGCGGCATTATCAAGTTCCGGATTATCAGGTACAAAGAAATTCTCTTTTTGTGCCCAGAGGCTTTCGCTACGGTCCTGTTTGGTTTCGTGTCCCAATAATACCTCTACATTGTGTACCTGATTATAAGTATGTGACCAGTTCAGTAACTGGTTAGCGTTGATTACAAAATAGCGGCTCATTTCGGTTGTTCCACGTCCGTTTACGTTCTGCGCATCACCGCCTATGGGCGTTTGGAAACTGACAGAACGACTGTTGAAGTTATCAATGCTGGCATTTACAGTCAACTTGAAATCTTTCAAGAACGAGAATTCGGCGTACGCCTTGGCGTTGATGACGTCGGTACTACCTTTATAGATGTTATGCAGCTGCTGGTCGATGGGGTGAGCATTAGCACCTACCGGACGTTTACCCATCTCCGTACCGTAGTCGTAGCGCACGTTGCCCTGGGTGTCGTACACTCTGTTTCCTTCGCTGTCGTACATGTAGACCGGATAAATCGGTGCAACGGTCTGTCCGAAGAAGAAAATGGATGAGTAATTTGAACTTCCGACGTTAGGTGAGTTTGTTTTTACATTACTGTATGCCAAGTTGAATCCAGCTTTAAACCATTTATTGACTTCCTGGTCTATTTTGACACGCGCATTGATACGGTTCATGTCTGAGTTTACCGTATACGAATTGTCGTACAGATAGCCCAATGAAGCGTAATACGTAGTCTTGTCTGTTCCACCGCTAAGCGAAACGACATTTTCCTGTCGCATACCGGGGCGGAAAGCTTCTTCCAACCAATCATCGTGATACAACAGCCGGGCGCTGGAATTTAACCGTCCAGTAACAGGATTTACCAGCTCTGTATCTGATACATTATAGTTATTGTATCCTCCTAATTCTTTAATTAAGTTTTGTGAAGCAAAAATCCCCGCTTGGGCATAAGACATACCTTGGTTGAAATGCGCATTGTTACGAATCGCTTCCCAATAGAGTTCATAGTACTCAGCCGGTGAGGTCAATATATCATAGCTGGGAATTCCACGTGTATTTACACCTGTACGGTTTTCGAAAGTAACTTTCACTTTACCACTTTTACCTTTTTTAGTTGTAATCAATACAACGCCATTAGCACCACGCGCACCATACAGAGAGTTTGCAGCAGCATCTTTTAATACTGTCATGGACTCTATATCGCTTGGAGCTATCTGGTTCAGATTTCCTTCATATGGAACACCATCAACGACAATCAGTGCTTCTTTTCCTGCGGAAATAGAACCGATTCCACGTACATAAATATTAGCTGAAGAACCCGGCTGTCCGCTACTTTGTGAAATTTGCACACCTGCCATTGCTCCTTCCAATGATTTAGAAACATTTGAGGTTTGCATCTTGGCAATTTTCTCACCGCTTACTACACTGGCTGAACCAGTAAACGATGACTTCTTAGCTGTACCGTAAGCTACCACCATTACTTCATCCAATACTTCTGTGTTTGCCTTTAGTACGATACGCATACTAGGTTTAATTTCTGCCTCTTGCGTCTCCATACCGATATACGAAATCTGCAAAGTTTTCGCGGAACTTGCATTTTTACAATCCTCTTATTACCAGATATTTACAAACACAGTAACTGACTGGGAAAGCTTAAAGACTTCCTGCCCTGATGGGCGTCTAATGCGGCATCCGTTCACAATGTTCTACCGATTTTCTACTCTATGAACATCATAAAGCTCCGATTATCAACTTATTAATTTACGCATGGCCTTCATATCTGTAATCCTTGTGATGTACCTTATCTGTGATGTATTCCATAAGGCAGGTGGATACATCTGCTGCTTTGATTGATTCATCTCTTCTCCGCAGTGTTCGGTTTGGCAGGCAGGTGTTGTTCCAAATCTTGAATGACCGTCATATCCATAACGTCGGTATAGATCTGCGTAGTTCGGACACTTTTGTGCCCAAGCAACTTCTGTACGGTTGTAATATTGACTCCCTTATATATTAATAAGGTGGCATTGGTGTGACGGGCCGAGTGGAACGAAATATGTTTGGATATACCAGCCAACTGCATCAGTACCGTCAGCGTCTTGTTGACATTAGAATTGTTGCCCAAACGGAAGAAATCGTCCAGATCAGCACTGTACTTTTGCAAAATAGCCAGAGCCTTCCCGTTAAACAGCAAATACAAGGGCAGGTGCACTTCCGTATTCGTTTTGACCGAAGTATAGACCAGCCAGTCTTTTTCTGCTATGCATTGGACGTTGTCGGAAGTCAAATTTGTAAAATCGGAATAACGCAATCCGGCGTAACAGCAGAAAAGAAAAGCATCTAATGTCGTCTGATACTTGCTGTTTTTGCCGTCCAACGAAAGGCGTTCCAGTCGCTCCAACTCTTCCGGCGACAAATGGACATGAGTGCTGGCCACGGTGCGGATCTTATATTTCCGGAATGCATATTTACTCATCTCCAGATACCCTTTGTTGATGGCCACGTTGATATATCGTTTCAGATGTTTCATGTGTTTGGCGATAGTATTTATGTGATAACCTTTATTGCGCATGAAGGCTTCGAAGGCTGTGATATACTCAAAAGTCAGTTCACCGAACGTGACATCCTTCTGAAAATCCTGAAGCAGCACGAGTGTGGAGCGATGATTGTGCTTCGTACTCTCGCGCAAAGATGAGGACTCCACTTCACGTCTGAAGAAGGGAATGAACAGTGTCTGATTCCCTTCGTTCAATATCTCGTCTTTCAACAAATCGAGACTGATAACCCTGCCTTGCCTCCATAACTCCAGTTCTTTCTGCTCCATGGATATGACAAAACTACGAATAGCTCTGTTCAATTCGTTTGCATTTGGGTGCTTCCTGACCAGCTGACGTGTGTTGTCCCATTGATCAGGGCGCAAGTAAACCTTGGTTGAAAAATACTTTTTCTTTCCCTTCAGGTAAGCTTCTACCTGAACTAATGCCTGCCCACGCCTGTTGAGGCATTTTTTCCGGTTATAAACCAGATTGTAGGTTATCTTATTCATCATAAACTGTTATTAGGTTAATGTCATATAGACGTAAATCGACGGGGAAATGTACGGATGAAAACAGAATGTTGCCGTTAAAACATTGATAATCTACCTTGTTCACAAACACTGCCCTTGCAATCGGAAGACAAATAGCCCAATCTTGATGCACAAATCCTCTGTTGAACATCTCATCTCCTCAGCCCGTACGACCAAGAAAACAAAATTGTCATGATAAATACAATGTATTCGAACGATAAAATGGTAAAAGCCGAAACATCGGTTCATTCTGTCAGAAAGAGAAGGAAAACACTGACTTTCGATCAATACCATCTTCATGCACTGTGGTCATTACGACTGCCACTCGGTATAATAAACCTGGGGCAATGTGAAACGATCTGTTGATGAAGCTCCCATCGTTCAGAAGGATTTGAATGCTTTAACAATTTTATGTTAAATATCCCTCGTTCAAAGAGCTAAAAGGAGAATTTTATCAAATCATAGTGATAGCGGCACTCCCGTCATTTAGCTTTTTTAAACAGCCAAAACCTGTTATTAAACATATAAGCGGTGCTTTCGATAACATATTGATAGAATTACAAGGTTTTTTTGATAAAAGAGTTGTCTGTTTCATATTTATTAATATATTTGCATTTTGTTAGAGTAAAGAAACAATTAATGTAAAGTTAAACTTTAAGAGAGAATTTATGAAAAGAAAATTAATGCTGTTATTGGCCTGTCTTTTTGTAGGAATAGGCTTAGTAACTGCCCAAACTCAGAAAGTCACGGGTGTCGTGATTTCGGAAGAAGACGGGCAGCCAGTTATTGGAGCGTCTGTATTGGTGAAAGGTACACAGATTGGTATTGTGACCGATATAGATGGTAAATTCGAATTGACGAACGTACCAAGTTCCGCGAAGACTCTGCAGATTTCGTATATCGGTATGGAGACGCAAGAGGTTGGAATTAAGCCTACTATGCGGATCGTATTGAAGTCGAATACGGAGATGCTGGATGAAGTGATGGTGGTGGCTTATGGTACGGCCAAGAAGTCTTCGTTCACAGGTTCGGCCAGTGTAGTTTCTTCTGAAGAAATTGGAAAAATTCAAACCAGTAACGTGGCCAATGCATTGAGCGGTAAGGTATCAGGTGTACAGTTGAATAATGCGTCAGGTCAGCCGGGAGCCACAGCGCCTACCATTCGTATTCGTGGTATCAGCTCCATTAACGCAGGAAATGACCCACTGGTCATCTTGGATGGTGTACCTTATGACGGTGATATGAACAATCTTTCATCACAAGACATCGAATCGATGACTGTGCTGAAGGATGCTGCTTCCAATGCTTTGTATGGTGCTCGTGGCGCCAATGGTGTGATTATTATTACAACCAAAAAAGGTAATTCAGGAAAAGCTACAGTGACGGTTGATGCCAAGTGGGGATCCAACTCCAAGGGTGTACAAGATTATAATGTCATTAAAAATCCAGCCCAATATTATGAAGTTTATTACAGTTCATTGAAAAATTATTTCGTGAATGCGATGGGTATGACGGATGCTAATGCTCATTTATCTGCGGCTCAAAATATGATTGATCCTGTTTCGAGCAATCCTTACACATTGGGCTACAATATTTATAATGTTCCTCAAGGACAATTGCTTATTGGTAGCAATGGTAAATTGAATCCTAATGCTACTTTAGGTAACGTAGTACACTATGGTGGTATGGATATGATGTTGCGTCCGGACAACTGGATGGACGAAGTGTATAATCACGGTTTACGTCAGGAATACAACATGAATGTTTCTGCAGGTACGGATAAATCGTCATTCTATGCGTCTATCAGCTATTTGGACAATGAGGGTATTACGGTAAATTCGGATTATGAGCGTCTGACAGGACGTTTGAAAGCCGATTATCAAGTAAAAGATTGGCTGAAAGTTGGTGCTAACATGGCGTATACGCATTTCAATTCTAATTCGCTGGGCGAAGATGGTTCATCCTCCTCATCTGGTAATGTTTTTGCTATTGCTTCTTACATTGCTCCAATCTATCCTTTCTATATGCGCGACGGACAGGGCAATATCATGACCGATTCACGTGGTTATAAGATGTATGACTGGGGTAGCGGTTTTACTGAAGCTGATCAGAATACATATTTGTTACGTCCGTTCTTGTCGAATGCTAATGCTTATGCATCTAATATGTTGGACGAAAACAATGCTGAAGGTAATGCTATTACAGCTAATGGCTTTGCTGAGATCCGCTTTTTAAAAGATTTCAAGTTTACTTGGACTAGTAGTGTAAATTTGGATGAAACGCGTCAGACGGCTTATACCAATCCATATTACGGACAGTATGCTAGCCAAAACGGTATGCTCTATAAATATCATACACGTCAGCTGTCCTATAATCACCAGCAGCTGTTGAATTGGAAACATTCATATGGTTCGCATAATATAGAGGCGATGGTGGGTCACGAATCTTACCGTTCTCAATATTATAATCTATATGCAAGCAAAACAAATATGTTCGATCCGAACAATCACGAATTAGCTGGTGCAATTACAGATAGCGGTAACAATTCATATACTACAGATTATAACACTGAAGGTTATTTCGGTCGTGTTCAATATGATTTCAATGAGAAGTATTTCTTCTCAGGTTCGTACCGTCGCGATGCTTCCAGTCGTTTCCATCCAAACCACCGTTGGGGAAATTTCTGGTCAGCAGGTGGCGCTTGGATTATTTCGAAAGAAGATTTCTTCAATGTATCTTGGATTGATTTGCTGAAGATTAAAGCGTCTTATGGCCAACAAGGAAATGATAATATTGGAAACTATCTGTATGTCAATACTTATAATATCGTAAATTCTGGCGGTCATCCGGCTGCTGTTCCTGCTGCGATGGGTAACGAACGTATTACGTGGGAAACAAATGGTAACTTTAACGCCGGTGTTGAATTTGAATTATTAGGTACTCGCTTAAATGGTAGTATCGAATATTTCATGCGTAAGACTACAGATATGCTTTTTAGCTTCCCGCTTTCTCCATCATTTGGTTATAGCACTTACTATGCTAATGTGGGTGATATGCGCAATCAAGGTGTGGAAATCGAACTGAATGCTACACCTATTAAAACCAATGATTTTGTGTGGGATATCCGTGCTAATCTGACTTACTATAAGAATAAGATTACTTATTTGCCGGAAGAACGTAAGACAATGGAATTGGATGGACATTGGGGATTCAGTAGCAGTAATCAGTTCTTTGGCGAGGGACTGCCTATCTATACTTTCCGTTTGCAGAAGTATGCTGGGGTAGCAGAGGATGGACAGCCATTATATTATATGAATGTCAAGGATGAAAATGGTAATATTATCCAGAAAACTACTACGGCATATGAGCAAGCTAGTTTGTATGATTGCGGTACGGCATTGCCCGATGCTTATGGAGGTTTCGGTACAACGTTTACTTACAAAGGCTTTGACTTAAGCGTTGATTTCAATTATCAGATTGGAGGACAGATTTATGATAGTGATTATGCAAGTCTGATGGGAACAACTTCCAGCGGTAGCCGAGGACGTAATTTCCATGCTGATATGCTGAATGCTTGGACACCAGAACATACGAATACGAATATTCCGCGTCTGCAATACAATGATCAGTACACTAATTCTACTTCTGATCGTTTCTTGATCAGCGCTTCTTATCTGAGTCTGCAGAATTTGAATTTCGGTTATACTCTGCCTACTAGCTTGACAAATAAGGCTGGTATTGACAAGGTGCGCATCTATTTTGCAGGCGAGAATCTGTGGCTTTGGTCAAAGCGTCAAGGATTAGATCCGCGTCAAAGCATCAGCGGTTATTCCACATCTGCCTACTATGCACCGATGCGTACACTGTCTGGTGGTGTGACGCTGACTTTCTAACCTCATTTATTAATTAACCAAGAAGTATATAGATATATGAAAAAGATAACAAAAGTTTTGGCAGTCGGCTGCATGGCATTCTCCTTCTTAATGACTGGCTGTATTGAGGAGACCTTTCCTACCAGCGGGGCTACAGAAGAACAGGTGACATCATCCGACGAATCAGCATCAGCCATGCTGTGGGCTTTGCACGCTCAGTTGAATACTCCTGTGTTTGGCGATTCTTATCATTTTGACTTTGGCTATGGTTCAATGATGCACATTCGCGATGTACAGACTGGTGACATGCCTATTAATAATTCTAATTACGATCAGTTCTGGGTATGGGAAGAAAACCAAGCTCAAGGTAAACTTTACCTCTATCCGCAGTTAATTTGGAACTATTATTATCGTTGCGTACTGAACTGCAATAAGTTATTGGGTGCCTTCCCTTTAGAAACCGCTAGCGATGAAGTGAAAGGCTATATTGCTGCTGCACATGCTTACCGTGCTTTATTCTATTTGGATTTGGCTCGTTTGTACGAGTATCTGCCTACGGATGTCACTGTGCCCAAAGATGATCAGTATGGTAATGACATAACGAACCTGACTGTACCCATTGTGACAGAAGAAACTACAGAGGAAGAGTGTTACAATAATCCCCGAGCTACACGCGAGGAGATGGCTGCTTTTATCTTAAGTGATCTGCAGGCTGCTGAGGAAAATATTGGAAATCTAACCGAATCATCTTCTTGTCTGCCTCACTTAGATGTGGTTTATGGTTTGTATGCTCGCTACTATCTTTGGTTAGGACAGAATATTGACGATACGCCTAATGTAGCCAATTATGTTCAAGCACGTGATTATGCTCGAATGGCCATTAATGCGGCTGCACAACGTGGTTTATATCCTATGACCGAAGAAGAATGTTTAAGTACATCGAAAGGTTTTAATGATCTTGATTGCTGGATGCTGGGTTCACAGGTGGTAAAAGAGAACGACGTAGTACAGACGGGTATTATCAATTGGGTGTCATGGATGAGTAATGAGACTTCTTTCGGTTATTGTGGTATGCGTGGTGCACCTTGGTCGTTAATTGATGCAGGTTTGTATGCTAAGGCTGATGATAATGATTTTCGTAAACGCATGTGGAAAGCTCCGAAGGGTTCGCCATTGGAGGGTAAGACTGATTTTCTGACTTCTACTGTGAATGGTTACTTCGGTGATTTCTTGCCCGCATATGCATCTGTGAAATTCCGTCCGGGAGAAGGTAATCCTGATGATGTGAATTTGGCTGCCTCTACGGCATATCCTTTAATGCGTGTTGAAGAGATGTATTTTATCGAGGCTGAAGCAGCTGAACACGTAGCTCCGGGAAATGGTAAGCAACTGTTGGAAAAATTCATGAACGACTACCGTATTGCTAGTGATGCTGAGGGTTACACGTATACTTGTACAAATGTAGACGTAATTGATGAGATTATTACGCAGAAGAGTATTGAGTTATGGGGGGAAGGTTTGAGTTTCTTTGACATCAAACGACTGAACCGTCCTGTAAATCGAGCCTACAGCGGTAGTAATTGGTCATCTACCACCCGTTTTGTAACTGCTACTCGCCCTGCTTGGATGAACTACGTGATTGTGCAAACCGAAGAAAATAGTAATGAGGCTGTGCGTGGTTATAACAACCCCGATCCGAGTGGAAAGTATGAACTGCAATAAGTAAAAATTGAAAAAAGAGATTGATAATATGAATATGAAAAAGATAATTTATGTAATATGTACGGTGCTGGTTTTAGGAGCAAGTGCTTGTACTGAGGATGTGGATTACACCCCCGGCTTGCCGGTGGCTGAAGATTGCATTTATGCTTCTTTTACCACAGATGGTGAAGAAACCTTTGTATCGGCTACGGACGAAAAGAAAGTGACGGTTACTGTAACACGCGAGAATACAGCTAATGAGGTTGTCGTACCTTTGAAAACTCTACCGCAAACGGACGATTGCTTCCAAGTACCTGCCAGTGTAACTTTTGCCGCAGGTGCCGCTACAGCCACTTTTGATATTACCTTTTCCGAAGTAGAAGCTGAAGAGGTTTATACCTATAGCGTAGCTTTAGACGAATCGGCTGTGGATAGTTACTCGCAAGATTACATCACAAGTATCACGGGAACGGTTTTGCCGGAAGCCAATTGGGACACATCGCTTGGACAAGGAGTTTACAGCAGTGGTAATTTTGGACCTACATATTGCGAAGTACAGAAAGCCAATGGGCAGAACTGGTACAGAGTAGTTACTCCGTATGACAGCTACTCTGTAGTTGTTAAGGTCAACGAGGATAATACAGTAAGGCTGCGTGAACAACCTCTTGCTTGGGCAAATGTAGGTTTGCCTGACCCGGAATTGATTTATATCAGCCTGAATTCTTCTTACACCGGACAAGACGTAAGCGGTGGCGCAGGAATTTTAGCAAACATGTACGACCCTGCTACAGGAGTCATTACTATGGCCGTTGACTATAATTGTTCAGCCGGAGCGCTGGGTACAACAATTGATCAGATACAGATCCCACAGTAATTTAAGAGTGCATAAGCATCTTGTATTTATCAAGCGGTTCTTTCCTCTTTTTACGGGAAGAACCGCTTTTTACTTATTGTACAGTTATACTGTAAATAACTGATGGAATGTATGGTTATTTAGTATACACCTGCACGGAACGAACTCTTTGCTAAGGTTATAAATACTAGGTGTTCGACCTCGGAAGATATCGGAGAACCGTTCCGAAAACAATTATAGAATAGGGCGGCAGATTGTTTCTCAACTTTCTGCCGCCTTGCTTTTTCTGTCCGCCGGTAACACGAAGACGGCTTTTTATAGTAATTATTCCCGATAAATCAGTATATTTGCCGCGCAATGATGCTGCGTATGGGCTGGAACTGGGCGGTTGTCCGCACAGCTACCCTAGGAACGGACAGCATCGGAACAGTATATATATAAATAAGGTATAGAGAAATGGCAATGAAAGAATTTGTAATTTCCGAAGCACAGGTAGAGACAGCCGTGTTGGTAGGACTCATTACGAAGACGCAGGACGAGCGTAAGACGAATGAGTACCTTGACGAATTGGCCTTCCTGGCTGAGACAGCCGGGGCGGAAGTCGTAAAGCGGTTCACGCAGAAGCTGGACCAGGCTAACTCGGTGACCTACGTCGGAAAAGGTAAACTGGACGAAATCAAACAATACATCCACGATGAAGAAGAGGCAGAGAGAGAAGTCGGAATGGTAATCTTCGACGACGAACTGTCGGCCAAACAGATACGTAACATCGAAGGCGAACTGAAGGTGAAGATTCTGGACCGTACGTCGCTCATCCTCGACATCTTCGCCATGCGTGCACAGACGGCCAACGCCAAGACGCAGGTCGAACTGGCACAGTACAAGTACATGTTGCCCCGTCTTCAACGCCTTTGGACGCACCTTGAACGTCAGGGTGGTGGCTCGGGTGCCGGTGGTGGAAAGGGCTCTGTGGGACTTCGTGGACCGGGTGAAACACAGCTCGAAATGGACCGCCGTATCATCTTGAACCGTATGTCGCTGCTCAAGGAACGCTTGGTCGAGATAGACAAGCAGAAGGCCACGCAGCGCAAGAACCGTGGACGTCTGATCCGTGTAGCACTGGTGGGGTATACCAACGTCGGCAAGTCTACACTGATGAATCTTCTGGCCAAGAGTGAAGTATTTGCCGAAAACAAGCTCTTTGCCACGCTTGATACGACGGTGCGCAAGGTCATCATCGACAACCTGCCGTTCCTGCTGAGTGATACTGTCGGTTTCATCCGCAAGTTGCCCACCGATCTGGTAGATTCTTTCAAGTCGACGCTAGACGAGGTGCGTGAGGCTGACTTGCTGCTGCATGTGGTAGACATTTCGCATCCTGACTTTGAAGAGCAGATAGAAGTAGTGAACAAGACATTGGCCGACATCGGTGCGGCCGGCAAGCCCATGATGCTTGTGTTTAACAAGATAGATGCATATACCTATGTTCAGAAGGATGAAGACGACCTGACTCCCCGTACCAAGGAGAACTGGACGCTGGAGGAACTGATGCGTACTTGGATGGCCAAGATGGAAGACAACTGTCTGTTCATTTCAGCTCGCGAGCGTATTAATCTGGAAGAAATGAAGAACGCAGTATATAAGCGTGTAAAGGAACTGCACGTACAGAAGTATCCGTACAACGATTTCCTTTACCAGAACTACGACGAAAACGGAGAAGTATAAGCATACGCATTGTTCCGGCCTTGCCGGAGAGAAACAAACTGAATCTCTATGAAACGTAAGCAGATGCGGCCCTAGACAGGCGGCTTCTGCTTGCGTTTCATGTGTTTCCGGGGCGTCCTGAAACAAGGATAAACAAACTGAATGAGATAACGAAGGTGTGCTAAAATGAGAGGCTATGGACTTTCTGTTATGGATTACGTGGAAAACACGGATATCAGAATAATCTGTGAATTTCCGTGTGATCCGTGCCTGAAGAAAGTATCTTCTTAATTGGGCACACCTGCATAAACCATGAATATCGAATGAATACGTATAGAAAACTGACCGAAGACGAAGTGCTTCGGCTCAAGAGCCAGTCTTGTCTGGCCGACGATTGGGAGAAAGTAAGTGTGTCGGAAGGCTTTTCGACCGAATTTGTACATCATACCCGTTTTTCGGGTGAGGTGCGACTGGGTGTGTTCCAGTCCGAATTTACACTGGCGGGCGGCATTCGCAAGCATTCGGGACTGCGTCATGTGACATTGCACAACGTCACTGTGGGTGACAACTGCTGCATCGAGAACGTGCAGAACTACATTGCTAACTACGAGATTGGGCACGACACGTTCATTGAGAATGTGGATATCATCCTCGTCGACGGCCTTTCGCGTTTCGGAAACGGTGTCGAGGTGTCGGTCCTTAACGAAACCGGAGGCCGCGAGGTACTTATCAACGATAAGCTGTCGGCGCATCTGGCTTATATCATGGCACTTTACCGCCACCGTCCCGAACTCATTGCCCGGCTGAAAGAGATAACAGAATTCTATGCCAATAAGCACGCTTCTGCAATGGGTACGATAGGCGACCATGTGACGATTATGAATACAGGTTCTATCAAGAACATACGTATTGGCAGCCATGCCCGAATCGTTGGTACTTGCCGTCTCTATAACGGTAGTATCAACAGTAACGAGGCTGCTCCGGTATACATTGGAGATGGGGTTATCTGCGACGACTTCATCATCTCCAGCGGCTCGCACGTCGACGATGGAGTGATGCTGACCCGCTGTTTCGTGGGGCAGGCCTGTAAGTTGGGGCATAACTATTCGGCCAGCGATTCGTTGTTCTTCAGCAACTGCCAGGGAGAGAATGGTGAGGCGTGTGCTATCTTTGCCGGACCGTTCACTGTGACGCACCACAAGTCGACGCTGCTCATTGCCGGTATGTTCTCGTTTATGAATGCCGGTTCGGGCTCTAACCAGAGCAATCACATGTACAAGCTCGGCCCCATTCACCAAGGTACGCTGGAGCGTGGCGCCAAGACTACGTCCGACTCTTATATCCTGTGGCCTGCCCGTGTGGGTGCTTTCTCGCTCGTCATGGGGCGCCATGTCAACCATTCGGATACGTCCAACCTGCCGTTCTCGTACCTCATCGAGCAGAACAACACCACGTATCTGGTGCCGGGCGTCAACCTGCGCAGTGTCGGTACGATTCGTGATGCGCAGAAGTGGCCCAAGCGCGACGGCCGCAAAGATCCCAACAAGCTGGACTTCATCAATTATAACCTGCTTAGTCCTTACACCGTGCAGAAGATGTTCAAGGGGCGTGAGACGCTGCTCAACCTGCGTCATGCCAGTGGTGAACTGTCCGATATCTATTCTTTCCACAGCGCCAAGATACGCAACTCGTCGCTGGCCAAGGGCATCAAATTTTACGAGATTGCCATCCACAAGTTCCTCGGCAACTCGGTCATCAAACGGCTCGAAGGCATTGACTTCCGCAACGATGATGAAATCCGTGCCCGCCTTCGTCCCGACACCTCTATCGGTACGGGCGAATGGGTAGATATCTCTGGCCTGATAGCACCAAAGAGTGAGATTGATGCCTTGATGGACGGAATTGAAAACGGTTCTGTCAACAAGCTGAAAGAGATTAATGCCGAGTTCGAACGGATGCACCTCAACTATTATACGTACGAGTGGACGTGGGCTTACGAGAAGCTGGAAGAGTTTTACGGTGTGAAGCCCGAAGCCATGACGGCTGCCGACATCATCCGCATCGTCGAGAAGTGGAAAGAGTCTGTCATCGGCCTCGACCGCATGGTTTACGAGGATGCCAAAAAAGAGTTCTCCATGGCCTCCATGACCGGTTTCGGTGCCGACGGCTCGCGTCTGGAGAAGGAAATGGACTTCGAACAAGTGCGTGGCGACTTCGAGAGCAATCCTTTTGTCACTGCCGTGCTGAAGCACATCGAGGTGAAGAGCGCGCTGGGGGATGAGTTGATAGGAAGAATGAAGAAGGTGGAGAATAAATAGGCTTGTACAGGCAGGTACGAAGAAACGATGTATTGGTAGGGAAGCTAATAAATTATTCCTAAAAACCTCCTTTGCCGCCAAAGAAAAGGCTTTCGATTAAAGAAATATTTCGATAATACTTCTTATCTTTGTACTGTATTCACTGATAATGTATAAAGCCTATGGGTGCTACGAATCTTTTAGATACTAAGACTGTCACTTTGAATGAGGTATTGGGTAATGGAAAAAAAATGCAAGTTCCATTGTTTCAAAGAGATTATTCTTGGGATGAGGATAATTGGGAAGATTTGTGGAATGATATTTTAAGTTCAGAACAAACTGGCAGTGTACATTATATGGGTTCGGTTGTTCTTCAGAATATTGATGGTAAGAATTACTATATTATTGATGGACAACAGCGCTTTGCTACTCTTAGTATCCTGATTCTGGCATTGATAAATAAAATTCGTACACTTGCAGACAATGATGTTGACAAAGAAGCTAATAGGGAAAGAGTGGAGATTTTAATGAATCAGTATATTGGCCAAAAAGACCCCACATCGTTGAGATATTCCAGTAAATTATCGTTGAATGAAAATAATGATGCATTTTATCAGCAGCGTCTTGTTGCATTTAAAGAGCCGGTTAATCGGATGAAGTTATCCGATTCGGAAAAACTGTTGTGGAATGCTTATTTGTTCTTCTCGAAGGTTATTGATGAACAGTTCAAACAAGATTTGTCAGGGGAGAGAATTGCTTATTTCCTGAATGAGATTGTTGGCGAACGGCTGATGTTCATTCAAATTGTTGTCGAGAATGAACTAAATGCATATACTGTATTTGAAACGCTGAATTCAAGGGGACTGGAACTGACTTCTACCGATTTGTTGAAGAATTATCTTTTTTCATTGGTAGCAAAAAGTGAAACTGATCTGAGGCAAGTACGAGCACAGTGGAAAAAGATTATTGATATTGTAGGATTGAAGGCTTTCCCCATTTTCCTTCGTCAGTATCTGAATACTCGTATGAATTTGATTTCAAAAGAATATCTGTTTAAAGCAGTCAAGCAGATGGTACAAGATGGAGAACAGGTGTTCGCTTTGCTGGATGAGTTGGAAAAGAATGCATATGTCTATATTGCTTTGTTTACTCCGGACGATGTGTTATGGGAAAATGACAAGGAAATTCGGGAAGATATTCGGGCACTGACTTTGTTTCGGGTGACGCAATGTAATTCTTTGCTTATGATAGCTTATGATAAACTTTCTGTTGCCGATTTCAAGAAAGTGCTCCGTGCGATTGTTTCTTTATCGTTCAGATATAATGTAATTGCAAAATTGCAGACGAATGATATGGAGAAGGTTTACAACCGTGCATCGGTAAGAATCTTTAAGTCGGAAGATATTACCGTAAGACAAATATTAGAAGATATACGACCTATTTATTTGAATGACGAAGATTTCAAACGTTATTTTGAACATAAGGTTATGAATACCAATAATAGCGCTACGCGCAAGTTGGTGCGATATATTCTTTATAAAGTGGAAGCTGCCCTACCTAATGGGCTTCATGCAGATTTTGAAATAGATACCGGGACAATAGAACATATTTTACCCGAAGCTTACACTGAAGACTGGAGTGCCGATTTTTCTGAAGAAGAAGCAGAGAATTATCGCTATCGTTTAGGAAATTTGACGTTGTTAGAGTCGAAAAAAAATAACCGGGAAGCAGCAGCAAAATCGTTTGAAGAAAAAAAAGAAATTTATGCAAATAGCCAGTATGCTTTGTCACGGAAGATAGAGGCCTCAGAATGGACTCCTAAAATGATCCACCATCGTCAAGCGCGGATCGCATCGGTGGCATGCGGAATCTGGAAAATTCAATATTAACTTAAAATAGCAAGTAGTAATTATGGCAACAACACCTCCGTTCAAGTATCAGCCCATGTTCGAGAAGGGCAAGGATACGACTGAGTATTATCTGCTTACGAAGGACTATGTGTCTGTAAGCGAGTTTGAAGGAAAACCCATCCTGAAGATTGAAAAGGAAGGACTGACCGCCATGGCCAATGCCGCTTTCCGCGATGTATCGTTCATGTTGCGCCGCTCGCACAACGAGCAGGTGGCCAAGATCTTGAGCGACCCCGAAGCCAGCGACAACGACAAATATGTAGCACTGACCTTCCTGCGCAATGCCGAAGTGGCTGCCAAGGGACTGCTTCCCTTCTGCCAGGACACCGGTACAGCCATCATCCACGGCGAGAAAGGCCAGCAGGTATGGACGGGCTACTGCGATGAAGAAGCCCTTTCACTGGGTGTGTACAAGACATATACTGAGGAGAACCTGCGTTACTCGCAGAACGCTCCGCTCACCATGTACGAAGAGGTAAACACCAAGTGCAACCTCCCCGCACAGATTGACATCGAGGCTACCGAAGGCATGGAATACGAATTCCTGTGCGTCACCAAGGGTGGCGGTTCGGCCAACAAGACTTACCTGTATCAGGAGACGAAAGCTATCCTGAACCCCGAAACGCTCGTTCCCTTCCTTGTTGAGAAGATGAAGACGCTGGGTACGGCTGCCTGTCCGCCCTATCACATTGCCTTCGTCATCGGTGGTACGTCGGCCGAGAAGAACCTGCTGACTGTGAAGCTGGCTTCTACTCGTTTCTACGACAACCTGCCTACTACGGGCAACGAGTACGGTCGTGCTTTCCGCGACGTGGAACTGGAGAAGAAAGTGCTCGAAGAGGCTCACAACATCGGTTTGGGTGCACAATTCGGTGGTAAGTACTATGCTCACGACGTACGTATCATCCGTCTGCCGCGTCACGGCGCATCGTGCCCCGTTGGTTTGGGCGTATCGTGCTCGGCCGACCGCAACATCCGTTGTAAAATCAACAAAGACGGTATTTGGATTGAGAAGCTGGACAGCCATCCGGGCGAACTTATCCCCGAAGAACTGCGTCAGGCAGGCGAGGGCGACGCTGTACGCATCGACTTGAATCAGCCGATGGCCGACATCCTGAAGGAACTGACCAAATATCCGGTTGCTACCCGTCTGAGCCTGAACGGTACGATCATCGTAGGCCGCGACATTGCTCACGCTAAGCTGAAAGAGCGTCTGGACCGTGGCGAAGACCTGCCGCAATACATCAAGGATCACCCCATCTACTACGCCGGACCTGCCAAGACTCCGAAGGGCATGGCTTGCGGTTCGATGGGACCGACGACTGCCGGACGTATGGACCCGTACGTTGACCTGTTCCAGAGCCACGGTGGTAGCATGATCATGCTGGCCAAGGGTAACCGCAGCCAGGCTGTGACCGACGCCTGCAAGAAGCATGGTGGTTTCTACCTCGGTTCTATCGGTGGTCCTGCAGCCATCCTGGCACAGAACAACATCAAGAGCATCGAGTGCGTAGAATATCCCGAACTGGGTATGGAGGCTATCTGGAAGATTGAAGTAGAAGACTTCCCGGCATTCATCCTCGTAGATGACAAGGGTAACGACTTCTTCAAGCAACTGAAGCCCCGTTGCTGCAAGTAATAACAATCATCGGGCAGATTTTCCGGTGGGTAAGTCTGCCTGATGCAAACCATAAAACGGATGGCCGCCGGAAGTCCTGTTGCTGATTGCGACAGGCTTCCGGCGGCTCTCTTTTTGGGGGTGCCTGACAGGGCTTTGAGCGACACTTGCACGGCTCGCGAGCAACACTTGTACGGCTCGCGAGCCGTGCAAGTGTTTCATAAATGGAATGCAAGTGTCTCTCGGAAGGGCTGTGAGAGTGCTTCTGGAAGGGGGAGAACTGTCGGACGGGGAAAGTTGGTTTCAGCCGGATTTTTGTGTGCGACTGTTTGGCAGATATCGCCATCGTTTACTATCTTTATGCGCTGAAATCATGAAGAATAGACATTATGGAACAATCTCTTTCACGACAAGACACTGGTCGTATTGTGTGGCTGGACGTGGTCCGGCTGGTGGCTATGTTCACCGTTGTGTGCTGTCATTGCACCGATCCTTTCAATTTCTTTCCGGGTACTTCGCCCGATATCGGTAAAATCAAGTTCTGGGGAGCCGTTTATGGGGCAGCGTTGCGTCCGTGTGTGCCGCTGTTTGTGATGATTACCGGTGCCCTGTTGCTTCCGGTGAGTGGCAGTAGCGGAACTTTCTACCGGAAGCGCATCGGGCGTGTATTCTTTCCGTTCCTCATCTGGTCGGTTATCTATAACCTGTTTCCGTGGGTGACAGGACTGCTGGGCGTGGAGCCGCGGGTGATTCTCGACTTCTTTCCTTATGCAGGCGAGGATGTGATGCGTCAGTCGTTCGCCGTCAGTCTGGGGTACATTGGAGGCATTCCGTTCAACTTCCCCATATTGGATGTACACATGTGGTACATCTATTTGCTGATAGGCTTGTATCTGTATTTGCCCATCTTTTCGGCTTGGGTGGCACAGGCTTCGGAGCGTGCCAAGCTGGGCTTCCTGGCCTTGTGGGGCGTGACGTTGCTTTTACCTTATTATAATGAGTTCGTAGCCGGGTATCTGTGGGGCACGTGCTCGTGGAATTCGTTTGGCATGCTGTACTATTTTGCCGGATTCAACGGTTATCTGCTTTTAGGCCATTACCTGCGCCACCACGACTGGAGCGGACGCACGCTGTTGCTGGTCGGGGTGCCGATGTTTGCGGTGGGCTATGCCGTGACGTTCGTCGGGTTCAGGCACATGACTTCTTTGCCCGACTATACGGACGAAATGCTGGAGTTGTTTTTTACCTACTGCTCGCTGAACGTGGCATTGATGACCATCCCCGTCTTCATGCTTTGCAAGCAGATTCGGATACGTTCAGAACGTTTGCAGCGTGCACTGGCCAACCTTACACTCTGTGGATTTGGCGTTTACATGATACACTATTTCTTTACCGGCCCTTCGGTGGTGTTGATGCGCACGCTCGATGTCCCCATCTCGTTGCAGATACCGCTGGCTTCGGTTGTGGCGTTCGGAGTGTCGTGGCTGTTGGTTTCGCTGGCTTACCGGTGCTTCGGGCGGAAGACGCGGTGGGTGCTGGGCTAAGGTGCGAACGTGCCGGAGAGGACGTGCCCATCTGAATTCAGGCGCGGATTACGCGAGAATTCACGGATTATCTTTCTTTCTTCCGTGTTCTTCCGTGTAACCCGCGCCTGAAAATTACTATCGGATACCTTTGGGAGGGTATTCGCTTATTCCAGATACTTAGTCACCTTGCCACTGATTTGCAGCAACGAGATTTCGCAGAGTTTCGTGTTGTACTCGGCAGTCAGTATGCGTTCTTCGGCGTCGAGCAGGCTCTTCTGTGCCTCGCGCATTTCGATACCGGACAGGTCGCCCAGCATGTATCGCTCCATGGCGATGTCGTGGTTGTCCTTGGCAGCGATGAGGTTCTGCCGTTCCAGGTTCAGCATTTCGAGGTTATTGCGGTAGGCTTGCCACAGGTTGCTCAGGTCGGCACGCAGGGCCAGTTCCAGTTCGTCGCGTTGCAGGCGGGCGTTTTTCACGGCGATGGCGGCGTTGCGGCGTTCGCGGCGGCGGTTGCCGTCGAAGAGGTTGAAGCCAATGGTCACTCCGCCGTTGAAGCCGAAGTTGTTGCGGCGGTCGTAGTTGTTCACGTCGTACTTGTTGAAGGTGTAGCCGTAGCCGGCGTTCAGCCGTACGTAGGGATAGTTGCGCGAGTTCACCTTTTTATAGTCCATCTGTGCCAGCACGGTGTTTTGGTCGGCCTTCAGCAGCGAGGCGTTCACGGCCAGTGTGGCGTTCCACAGTTCGTTGAAGTCGAGTGAGGCGTTGACGTCTATCAGGCTGTCGCGCGTCATGATGAGCTGGTCCACGTTCTCGTTGCCCATCAGTTCGTTCAGGTTGATGCGCGAGGTGTGCAGCAGTTCCTGTTGCTTCATGTACTGGGCGCTGTCGGCGTTGAAGTCCACTTTGGCTTGCTGGTAGTCCAGTCGCGAGAAGTTTCCGATGTGGTAGCGAGCTTCGACGATGCGCAGGCGTTCCTTCGACAGCTGCACGGCGTATAGCAGGTTCTTCATACGTATCTTCTGCTGCACGAAGTTGTAGTATTCGGCAGCCAGCGAGGCGATGAAGTCTTCCAGCGCGATGCGTGTGTTCGTCTCGCCCTGCTCGCGCAGCAGTTTCAGTTGCTGGTAGGTGGTCGAGATGTTGAACCCGTCGAAAAGCGTCCAGTTCAGGTCGATGCCCAAGTCTACGGTCTGGTCGAAGACGTTTCGGCTCTTTTCCGTCTCGCCCGTGGCGCGCAGGTGACTGTCGGTGTTGTTCAGTGTGGCCTGGTAGCCGCCCGTCAGGTCGATGGTGGGCAGTGCTCCGGCGTTGGCCAGTGTGGCGTTGTTCTTGCTGATTTGCTCTTCGTTGTGGGTGATGCGCAGCGAGTAGTTGTTGAGCAATCCCTGTTCGAGGCACGACTTCAGCGAGTACGTGGCAATGTTCTGTGCCTGCGCCGCCAGCAGGATGCAGGCGGCAGCAAGCGATAATATCATGCGTTTCATTATATCTCTTTTAGTTTACTTCGGTTAGTCGATATATAACTGTAAATAGCAGGTACGATGTACATCGTCAGCAGCGTTGAGACGAGCATTCCGCCTACGACGGCCGTACCCATGGCGATACGTTGGTTGGCTCCTTCGCCACTGGCAAAGGCCAGGGGGATAAGACCAATGATGGTCGAAGCACTGGTCATCAGGATGGGGCGCAGACGTTGCAGCGAAGCATCTTTGATGGCTTGCATCTTGTCTTCGCCTGCTTCCTGTTTCTGGTTGGCAAACTCTACAATCAAGATACCGTTCTTGGCCACCAGTCCGATAAGCATGATGATACCGATCTGGCTGAAGATATTCATCGTAATGTCGCTGAAGTACATGAATATCAGCGCTCCGGCAATGGCCAGCGGCACGGTAAGCATGATGATAAGCGGGTCTTTAAAGCTTTCGAACTGTGCGGCCAGAATCAGATAAATCAGGAAGATGGCCAGGATGAAGGCAAACATCAGGCTCGATGCGCTTTCGCTGTAGTCCTTCGAGTCGCCCGCCAGTGCGGTGCGGAAGGTTTCGTCCAGCACTTCGTCGGCTATCTTGTCCATCTCCTCCAGTCCCTCGCCGATAGTCTTTCCTTCCGACAATCCGGCCGAGACAGTAGCCGACACGAAACGGTTGTAACGATACAGCTTCGGAGGTGCCGTTCCGTAGACCAGTTCGACAAGGTTGTCCAGCTGAATCATTTCGCCGGCATCGTTGCGGATGTACAGTCCCGTCAGGTAGGCGGGCTTGTTGCGTTGCTGGCGGTTAATTTCACCCAATATCTCGTACTGCTTGCCGTTCATGTAGAAATAGCCCATGCGCTGTCCACTCAAACCATACTGTAAGGTCTGCGCGATGTTTTTCGTACTGACTCCCATCACTCCAGCTTTGTCACGATTGATCTGAATGCGGGCTTCGGGCTTGCTGAACTTCAGGTCGACGTCGGCCATCTGGAATACCTCGTTCTCGTAGACACGCTCCATGAATTTGGGAAGCACTTCCTGCAACTTTTCGATGTTGGTGGCCTGCAACACGTATTGTACGGGCATGCTGGCACGCCGTCCACCAAAGGATGAAGGCTGGCGCAGGAAGGCGCGCGCTTCTGTCTCGGGCTTCAGGGCGCGGGTCAGCTTCTCGGCTACGTCCATCTGGGTGTAATCGCGTTCGCGTATGTCTTTCAGGGTGATCTGTACGTTTCCGCTACCGCTCGATACACGTGCCGTTACCGCAGCAGCGTCGGGGATAATAGAGTCGACTACATCATTGATGCGTTCCGTGTAGTCGCGGATGTATTCGTAGCTGACGCCCTCGGCGCCGATGGTGCTGATCGTGATTTGCGAACGGTCCTCCAATGGAGCCATTTCGGCAGGAATGCTGTTCCACAAGACGAAGATGATGCAGAACGTGGCCAGCGTGAATACCAGCGCAATCCACCGCTTACGTAAGAAGGCAGCCAGCGAACGACTGTACAGGCGGTTCATACCCTCGAAGAAAGGTTCCGTTTTGCGGTAGAACCAATTCTTCTGCTCCTGCCGTTTCAGCAGCTTGGTAGCCAGCATCGGTGTGAACGTAAGCGCGGCGAACGAAGAAATGATGATGGAGCCTGAAATGACGAAGCTGAACTCGCGGAACAGGCGACCTGTCGTTCCCTCCATGAAGACGATGGGGAAGAACACCGCTACCAGCGTGATGGTAGTGGAGATGACGGCAAAGAAGATTTCCTTCGCACCCTCGATGCCCGCCTCTTTCGGCGGCATGCCGCGCTCAATGCGTACATAGATATTCTCGGTCATCACAATGGCGTCGTCCACTACCAGACCTACGGACAGGACAACAGCCAACATCGTCAGCACATTGATGGAGAAGCCAGCTACATACATTACGAAGAAGGCACCAATCAATGATACGGGAATTACGATACAAGGCACCAGCGTCACGCGCCAGTCGCGCAGAAACAGGAAGATGATGATGATAACCAGCACGAAAGCCTCATAAACGGTGTTTTCCACTTCACTGATAGAGGCGCGGATGAACTTGGTGTTGTCGAAACCGTAGCTGTAGGTGACGTCTTCGGGCAAGTCTTTCTTCATGCGTTCCATACGGTCGTATACGGCGTCGGCTATCTGGATGTGGTTGGCACCGGGCTGGGGCACCACGACTACGCCCACCATGGGCACGCCGTTCATCTTCATATAGCTCTTGATGTCGGCGGCACCCAGTTCGGCACGGCCTATGTCGCTGAAGCGGATGATACGGTTGGCGTCTTCCTTGATGATGAGGTTGTTGAACTCTTCAGGCGTGTGCATCAGTCCTAATGTGCGGATGGTCAGTTCGGTTGTATTACCTTCGATACTGCCCGAGGGGAGTTCGATGTTTTCCTGGTCGATGGCGTTCTTCACATCGACAGGCGTGATGCCGTAGCCCGACATCTTGGTCGGGTCGAGCCACAGACGCATGGAGTACTTCTTCTCACCCCAGATGCTGACGCTACTTACGTCGGAGATGGTTTGCAACTGTTCCTTGACGGTCAGGTCGGCAATCTCGCTCAGCTCCAGCAGCGAACGCTTGTTGCTTTGCAAGGCCACCATCAGGATAGGCACGGCGTCGGCGTCGGCTTTCGACACGGTGGGAGGGTCACAGTCGCGGGGCAGGTAGCGTTGGGCACGCGATACCTTGTCGCGTACGTCGTTGGCGGCCGTTTCCAGATCGACGGACAGTTCAAACTCTACCGTGATGCGGCTCTGTCCCTGTTGGCTGACGCTGGTTAGCGAACGGATGCCGGGGATACCGTTGATGTTCTGCTCCAGCGGCTCGGTAATCTGGTTTTCGATAACGTCGGCGTTGGCACCCGTGTACGAGCAGGACACGGAGATAATGGGATTGTCGACCGACGGATATTCGCGCACACCGAGGTAGGTATAACCAATGAAGCCGAAGAGCAGAATGATGATGGTTAGTACCGTTGACAACACGGGGCGGCGTATGCTTAGTTCGGATATGTTCATGTTAGTCAGTGAATAGGGAATAATTAATAATGAAAAACGGGAAAGGCGTTGACAGGCTCTACAGAAGCGGCGGTCGTGGTGCCGTCTCTCCGTTCCTAACTATTAATTATTAATTTTTAATTATTAATTCTATCAATGGTCACAGCCATTCCCGTGCGCAACTGTTGCGTACCCGAGATGATGACGGTATCGCCTTCGGCCAGTCCTTTTACGACCTGCACAAGTGCTTCGGTGCGGATGCCGGTGACGATTTCGGTCGGTTCGGCTTTACCCGAGCGGTACAGGAATACCTTGTCCTTACCCATTTCGGGCACGATGGCTTGCGAAGGAATGGCCAGTGCGTCCTTGAACTCCTGTTTCTTCAGTGTGATAGAGGCGTAGCGTCCCGGCATGATGCCTGTGGGGTTAGGGTAGAGGGCGCGTACGGTCAGTGTGTGGGTGTTGATGTCGAGGCTGGACTCGCGTGCGTAGACTTGTGCGTGATAGTCCTCAAGCGAACCTTCGAGGTTGAAGGTGAGGTTGGTACCCACCTTGATGTCGCGGGCATAACTTTCCGATACCGAGAACTCCAGCTTCAGAGGCGATATTTTGGTCAGCTTGGCCACGATGGTCGTTGGTGAGGCATAGGCACCTACGCTGACCTGACGAAGACCGATGACACCGTCGAAGGGGGCACGCAGTTCGGTCTGTGCTATCTGGGCTTCGACGCTTTCGATGTCGGCGTTCAGCGTGGCCAGTTCGGTTTTCACCTGTTCGTAGGCTTCCTGGCTGACGGCGTCGCGCTTCAGCAGGGCGTCCTGACGGAACACGCGGTCTTCGGCCAGCTTCAGTTGGGCCACAAGGCGTTGCAGCTGTGCTTGCAAGGGTCGGTCGTTTACCTTGGCCAGCAGCTGCCCTTTCTTGACGGCGGTGCCTTCTTCGAAGTTGATTTCGGTGATTTTGCCCGATGTTTCGAACGACAGGTTTACTTCTTCGTCGGGTATCAGACTACCGATGATGGGGATTTCGTCGGTAAGGACTTGTGGGCGTACAATGACGGCGTTGATGTTGAGCGCCTTTTTCCCTTTACTTTGATTAGTCATCACTTTGTTGGCTTCGGCCAACTCTTCGTTTGGTTTGGGCATTTGCGAATAAATTCCCCAGCCTGCCAGGCCGGCGCCTATCACGGCGATGATGCCCCATTTAACTCTCTTCTTCATGCTCTATTGTCGTAGTATTAGTAGTGTATAATTCAGCCTTTTGATTGGGCTTCTAAATTACGCAAAGGTTTAAAGCGAAGAAAGAAGATTATGCTTTATTAACAGAGGTGGTTAATGAACACAGACATGGGCAGATAAAAGAATATGGTTCTGCCATCGGGAAACCGATGCCGGGCAGAACCATATATGAGAGAGGTCCTAAAACGAAAGTGCGTTTATCCTTTCAGAGCTGTCAGGACAGAGGGCAGCAATGCTGCGATCTTGTTTTCGTTTTGGGCGGTGTAAAAGTTTCCGTCCGTCTCGGTAGCGTTATCGGTGGCTGTTCCGTTCACGATGGCGGGTTTTGCCAACGGATGCACAGCCAATTTCCTGCCTTTTGTGATGCCGGCTTTTTCGAACATCAGTGCGGCTGCGCAATGTCCGATCATGATTTTTCCTTTTTCGCCAAACGTTTTCAGAACTTCCATCAGCATGATGTTATGTGGCTCGTCGGCATGTTGGGCAAAGACAGGAATGGCATCGCCGCAGGCAAAGACCAGTGCATCGTATTCGTCCTCGTGCCCTTTCAGGTTAGCTATAACATCGTCTGCTTGCAGGGCAATGCCCGAGTTGGTCCGAATGTCTTTGGTGGGAGATACGGCATATACTTTGTAGGAAATGCCGTTTTCGTAAAATGCCTCCAGATACTGGAACAGGCCCGAGCCGTTTACAGGGTTTACGGCCAATACTGCTACTCTTTTTTTCATAAGTTTAAATGTTTAAATTGTACATTGGTTATTCAAAGTAACTTTCTTACTTTTGTGCGGACAAAGGTAGCGGGAAACTTGCTACGTGGCAAGAAGGCACTTGATTGTAAGATACTTACACGTATGTAACTTTTGCTGGATATGAACGGATTGTAAAAGGTTAAAAAGAATGAAAAACTTTCATCATGTAGGTGCCTGTCCTGTGCGCAACGTGCTGGACAGGCTGGGAGACAAGTGGACAATGCTGGTACTTATTACGCTGAAAGCGAACGGAACGATGCGTTTCAGCGATATCGCGAAGTCTATAGGTGATGTGTCGCAACGGATGCTGACCGTCACTCTGCGGCATTTGGAGGCAGACGGGCTGGTGAGCCGGCAGGTTTATCCTGAGGTGCCGCCGCGGGTGGAATATGAACTGACGGGAAGCGGCTATAGCCTGATGCCCCATATTGAGAATCTGGTGGCGTGGGCGTTAGAGCATCAGGACGAAATTCTGTCGAGACGTAGCCGGACAGAGGGGTAACAGTCAGATTTAATACCCCGAACGGTATTTGCCCTCCTCCTTATCTTCGAGCATGCTGAGGTAGGACTGGTAGCGCGACTCGCTGATGTAGTGCTCTTCAACGGCGCGGAGAACGGCACAACCGGGCTCGTGGCGGTGGGTGCAGTTGCCGTAGCGGCAGTCGGCCGAGGTGCGGAAGATTTCGGGGAAGTAGTGGCCTATTTCCTCTTCTTCCATGTCGAAGGTGCCGAAGCCTTTGATGCCCGGCGTGTCGATGATGTAGCCGTCGCCTTCGACGGGGAACATTTCGGAGAATGTAGTGGTGTGCATTCCCTTGTTGTGGACGGTAGATATCTCGCCCGTCCGTGCGTCGGCTTCGGGCAGGATGGCGTTGATGAGGGTGGACTTGCCTACGCCCGAGTGGCCCGAGAACAGGGTGACGCGTCCGCGCAGTTCGGCCTTGATGGCGTCGATGCCCAGTCCTTGCTTGGCCGATACCTTGAAGCAGGGGTAGCCGATGGTGGTGTAGAGGTGGATGAGGCTGTCCAGATAGTGCAACTCGTCTTCATCGTAGGCGTCTACCTTGTTGAAGATGATTTTGACGGGTACGCGGTAGGCTTCGGCCGAGGCCAGAAAGCGATCGATGAAGGTGGTGGAGGTTTCGGGATAGTTGACGGTGACGATGAGCATGCACTGGTCAAGGTTGGAGGCGATGATGTGCGATTGCTTCGACAGGTTCGAGGCGCGGCGGATGATGTAGTTCTTGCGGTCCTCGATTTCGGTGATGAAGGCGGTACCTTCTTTGTTTTGGATAATCTGCACGAAGTCGCCCACAGCCACGGGATTGGTGCTGCGAATGCCTCTCAGGCGGAAGTTGCCTTTTACCTTGCATTCAATGCACTGGCCTTCGTCGGTCTTGACGAGGTACCAGCTGCCTGTATTTTTGATGACAAGCCCTCTCATTTAATTGAAAATTGAGAATTGAGGATCAGGGAATGAAGAACGATGAATGAAGAATGAAGAATTGGGCTGCGCAACAGCCACCCGTAAGGAAATTCTTCATTCTTCATTCTTCATTTTTCATTCTTCATTCAGTTTATACCGTCATGATTTCTTTCTCTTTAGCGGCCAGCATTTCGTCGATCTGCTTGATGTACTTGTCGTGCACCTTCTGCAGCTTCTCTTCGCCGCCCTTCTGTGCGTCTTCGGCCAGGCCTTCCTTGACGGCTTTCTTCAGTTGGTCGATGGCGTCGCGACGGGCATTGCGCACGCTTACTTTGGCTGTTTCGCCTTCGCCCTTACACTGTTTGGCCAGTTGCTTACGCCGTTCCTCGGTCAGCGGCGGTATGCCGATGCGGATGATTTCGCCGTTGTTTTCGGGCATGATGCCCAGTGCAGAGTCGATGATGGCTTTCTCGATGACGCGGAACATGCTCTTGTCCCACGGCTTGATGGCGATGCTGCGTGCGTCGGGTGTCGTCACGGCTGCCACGTTGTTGATGGGCACCATGCTGCCGTAGGAGTCAACACGGATACCGTCCAGCAGGCGTATGTCTGCCTTTCCGGCACGGATGTGGGCCAGTGCGTCGTCCAGATACATCACTGCCATGTCCATTTTCTCCTGCGCTTCGCCTAAGATGTCTTTTACGTCTTTCATATCGTTTCGTTCGTTATAGGATGGTTGATTTGATTAAGTTTAGCAAATGTAGCGTATTATTCCTTTTCTTGCAACAAAGTGGAGATTTTTTTGCTCGTTTGGCTGACACGACTTGTTTTCGCTACTGCCGAAATAGAAGCGAAAAAGGAATCGGAAGCGCATAAATATGCGGTTTCTGCCCCCGAAAAGCCTTGTTTCGGGGGGCAGAAACGCTTGTCCGGCTCGTGTTCCGTGCTTGTTCGGCTGGCGAACAACGCTTGTGTGGCTCGCGAACAATGCTTGTTCGGCTCGTCGGGAATGCTTGTTGCGGAGGAAAACAGGGCTTTTCGGCTCGGAAAACAGCGTTTTCGGCCTTCGGAAACCTTGTCTTTTTTCTATTTCAAATGTCCGTATTTTGCTATCGCTCTGTATCTGAGGTGAATGCGAAAAATTGCTTCCGTTTTTTTCGACGGACGGGCTGTGGGACGGAAATATCGGATTCTAGGCGGGTTGGCGATGCAAAGTGTCAAAATGTCGACTGTCGGTTGTCGGCGCGCAAGGTGGGCGGATGGCTGTCGGCGGGCGGTTGAAAAAAAACTCCTGATTGCCGGTACGGCATTTGGAGGAAATACATATCTTTGCTCATCGCCAACAGGCGAACGAAGTTAAATATCGAAATAGATGAAAAAAGGCTTGCTGTTTTTCTTTCTGATGTGTGCCGGTGCTTGTCTTCCGGCCTTGGCCCAACAAGATGATGCGAGGGCTCTTCAGTATCACGAGATGCGTTATCAGCCCCAGCTGCACTTTAGCGTGGGTGTGGGGGCGAATACAGATATGAGCGAACCGTCGCCCAATCCGGCTTCCCTGCTGTTCGGGGTACGTCCGGAGACGGTGCCCGCATTCGACTTGCGGATGATGCACCTGTTTGCACCGCGCTTCGGGTGGTATGCCGACGTGCGTTTCAAACTGTTTAAGAGCCGCAACGTGTACGAAACTCTGGGGTCGCAGCTGGGTGAAGCGTTGCTGAACAAGCTGTTGCCGGGAATCGACCATCTGCATCTGGCCTACAGCATAGGCGGTGTGTTCCGCATCGAGGGCGACCGCTGGCAGTGCTATCCCCGTCTCGGAATCGGGCAGAGCTATTATGGTACCAACCGCAAAGCAGAAAGCATTAAGGAGGGCGAGAAGGAACTGTTGCTGAACTGCGACGGGGCGGCCATCTGCCTGAACTTCGGTGTATCCACGCAATATCGCCTGACGCCCCGGATGGCTTTGCTGTTCGACGTATTCTGGCAACAGCCGCTCAGCACGGCCAAGAGCTACCTGTACGAAAAAGAAGGCGAGGCCGAAGCTCAGGAGTATGTCTACCGCAGCAGCACCATCGGGCGCGAACTGAATGTCAGTCTGGGAGTCAACTTCTGCTTCGGCCCCGCCCGTCGTTAAGGGGGTGCCGTTGGCGGGCAGTTTTGCCCGCCGGTAGTGGCATGTCTTGTGCCTGAGGCAGGCGATGCTATTTCACATAACGCTTCAGCTTGCGGGCGATGCGTTCGTATCCCTCACGGTTGGGGTGCAGACCGTCCGAGAAGAGCTTTTCGTCTATCTTGCCATCCTTTCCGACAAGTGTGTCTGACAGGTCGAGCACGCGGACGTTCGGACTGGCCGACAGGGCCTTTTCGAGGAGGGTATTCAACCTTTGCAGTCTTTCTTCATAGCCCCGGCGCGGCAGAATCTTGACAACATACAGTTGGGCCAGCGGCTGTTTCTTCCCGATCCATTCCACTGTTTTCTTTATGCCGCGGACGATTTCTTCGTTAGTGTTCAGGTCCAGATTGTTGGTGCCCAGCATCATGAAGACTTTCTGTGCCCGAAAGCCGTCCAGCTCGCCGTGCATGATTCGCCACTGCACGTTTTCGATGCGGTCCCATCCGTAGCCCATATTGACGACGGTCTTTCCTTCGAACAGCTTCTGCCATACGTCGTCGGCAGCTTTACGCTTTTCGAAAGGTTCTCCTCCCCAGTAGTGGGTGATGGAGTTGCCCAACATCACAATCTGCGGCTGCACCCGGGCGTTGTAAGCCAGCACTTCTTCGTGGCGCTTGCCCCATTGGTATATGCTGGCGTCGCGGTGCTGCCGGCACGGTACGAACGACGATGGGCCGAGTCCGGCGTACAGTATGCCGGTAATCTTCTTGTAGTAGGCATCGGCATACTGTTGCATTCCCAGGTCGGTAGCGTGTACGCCGTCCACCTGGCTGTCCATGCTCAGACCCAGTTCGTCGAAGCTGAGGTAGTACAGGTTGTCGGTCTCCTTCTTCATGTTCTCGTATACGGCCCGCAGTTGCTTGTTCGTCTGTTCGAATGCTTCCCGTTTCTTGTCGGAGGCGCGGTAGCCCATGTATCCGTCATGTTCCACCAGCAGAATGGGAGCGTTGCTTTTGCTGCGTATCATGCTGATTCCTTTTTCCAGGCGGGGACGTATCAGTTCTGTCCGTTCGCCCGTCATGTTGGGCATGCAGTCGATGACGTACAAGGCTGCATCCGTTTCGGCCAGCAGACCGAAGAAGCCTTCATCCAGTTGTCCGTTGCCCGAGAAGCCCAGGTTGACGACCGGCATGTCCAGTTTGCGTTGCAGTATGTTGGTCCATGCCATGCCCGGACGCGAGGCGCATGCCCCCTGGGCGATGGAAGTACCGTATACGATTACCGGCTTTTCGGCCGACGGACGTACGAACTCGAAACGACTGCCTGCGGGTACGCCTATCTGCAGCGATTTCACTCCGTTGTACAGCGGCAGATACAGGGTGTATTCATTCCCTTTGTTGTGTGTATTGCGGTAGGTCAGATCGGCGTATGTGTAGCGTATGGTGTCGCCAAACTGGTATTTTCCGGCACACCAGTATTGCCGTCCTTCGCAGTCCATGGTGTAAAGGTCCACTCCGCTTACTCCCGTTGCAGGCATGTGGGGCATGGCCAGTCCGCCTGTTGTCTGATATTTCACCTGAATGGAAGTTGCGTTCGTATAGAATTTGATGTACAGTCCGGCTGTCTCTAAAGATAAGTTCCATACTGGTTTTCTGACTACTTCTTGGGCTCTTTGCGGCAGTCGCTGGTAGCGTCCACCCGTTTCCTGATTCCAGCAGCGTCCCTGGATGGGCAGTACGGAGTCGGTAGCCGGATTGTACCAGACGGTTTCCGGCTGGCGGTCTGTCTGGATTATTTTCTTCAGGTGCGAGGCTACACACTCGTATCCTTTACCGGTCAGGTGAATGTAGTCGCCGGCATACAATCCGTCGCGAATGCTTCCGTTTTTATCCAGGAACCATTCTGTGGGATTGATGTATTTTACTCTTTCGCCGAAAGTCCTCGTCTGAAGCACTTCGTGGATGCGATCGCACTTTTGCCGTATATTGCTGTTCTTTTCTTTTCCTGAGGGGAAGAGTCCCAGTAGTATGATTCTCGAATCGGGGAACTGGCGGTATGCTTCTTCCGTGACGGCAATGATGCCTGCGGCCGTGTCGTCGGCTTCGTCTTGTCCGGCTATCAGATTGTTGATACCGATGGCTATTACCACGTATTCGGGATGGCATTTGTTATAGTTGCCGTATTTTACTCGCCACAGCAGGTTCTGAGTGCGGTCGCCAGAGATGCCTGCGCTTTCCCAGTTGCCTTCGCCCCATGCAAGGTCCATAGCTGCTTTGCCCGGTTTATGTGTCACCAGCTGCCGGTTGCCTCCCCATCCTTGTGTGATGGAGTTGCCAAGCAGCAGAAGTTTCAGTTTACGTCCTTCCAGTGATGTCTCGATGTCGCGTGCCACTGTGTGCCATTCCGAACCTTCTACCCATCCAGCTGCCGAGCGATATTCGTTGCCCGGTACGGCGTGGGTGCAAGGGTTGGAAAAATGTCCCGTAGCCTTCAGAATGAAGCGTACAATAGGTGCTGGATTGTTTAAGGAGTGTGGATGGTGGCCGATGCCGGGCTTGTGAATCACGGTGATAGGCGATTTCAGCTGTCGCATTTCAGCTTCGAAAACAGCGGTATTCTCTGCCACTGGGACTACGTCGTCGGCGTCTCCCACTACATGCAATACGGGAATACGGGCTTGCGCAATGCGTGCGGCGTGATCCAGCGGATTTCCTTTCCAGTTGGTCGCTTCTTCTTCACTGTCGAAGCCGTAAGCCTTCAGCATCCGTTCGATGTCCTGTTTCGAACCGGTATATGCTCCTTTTCCCATCGGCCAGCTTTTGATGTCCATAACCGGTGCGTCGGCATAGATACATGCTACTTTATCTGTATTGCGGGCTGCCCAGTTGTATACGATCAATCCTCCGCGACTCATGCCTTCGAGCACCGGTTTCTGGTGGAATCCGTGAGCTGTCATGAATTGGTAGAACTTGTTCCAGTGTTCGATTGCCTTGTCCGAACCATACAGATCGGCTACTTCACAATAGGCAATGTGGAATCCGTGTTCCAATAAGTCGATGTCGGTTTGCGGTTCGTGTCCCCAGAAACGTGCTCGCCACACCCAAGGACGCCCCTTGGCTTCTTTTCGTGGCTTTACTATCTTACAGGAGATACCCTCTGTCCGGAAGTCGTATCCCTGATATCCGTGAAAGTTGAAGGGGGTGGATTGGGTTGGAATAAAATCTGTTTGGCTGGTTGTACCGTCATTCAGAATATAATCGCCTATCTTTCGTGCCATTATGCCTGCACCGATAGACGAAGGGTGCAGGCGGTCGGGCATCAGCGAACGATCCCATTGATCGCCGAAGATGTTGAATAGGTTGATAATGCCAAGTCCGTTTTTATAGGCCAACTGTTCAACGGCCGGCTTGACTTCGTTCTCGATGATGCGTGGATTGATGGTGTTTTGTGCGGTCAGAAAACAGCGTACAGGTGTGAGCAGAATAATTTGCGGATGAGAGGGAAGCGCCCGGTAAGTGTCTATCAGTGCTTGATAGTCTTTCGCAAATTGCTCTTTGTATTTCCAGTTCTGGGGTTTCGTATCATTGGTTCCCAATTTGATGAGTACGATGTCCGGCAGAAATTCTTTAGAATCTTTGTATACTTTGGTTTGTACGTAAGGGTGGTCTCCTTGGGTCAAGACCGTGGTTCCGTTTTGCCCGAAGTTCCGTATTTCGTAGTTTTCTCCTAAATAGTATTGTAACTGAGCTGGATAGCTGTTCTTTTCTCTGTTGGCAATGCCGGCTCCGTAAGTAATGCTGTTGCCGACACAGGCTATTTTCACTGTACGTTTTGCCTGTACACTCGTAAGGCAAAGCAGCAGACAGATACATAGGAATATGACTCTTTTCATGTTCGGTATATAGATTGATTTAGGGTCTGTTTATGTTTCATTACGTCCCTGTATGGGAGCTACAGAAACAGTTTAGGTACGGATTATCAGGATTGCTGGTTTTCTGTCGGGGGAATGAAGTGACATATTCGCATATCCTGTAATCCGTACCTAAAAAAGATTCTGTAAGAGCTTGTTTATGGTCAATTATGAACCAGCGTACCTATTTCCTCGCCGGCGATGACTTTCTTCAGGTTGCCCACGGTATCCATGTCGAAAACGATGATGGGCAGGTTGTTTTCCTTGCACATGCAGGTGGCGGTGAGGTCCATCACCTTGAGGCCGCGGCGCAGCACTTCGTCGTAGGTGATGTCGTGGAACTTCGTGGCTGTCGGGTCCTTTTCGGGGTCGGCGGTGTAGATGCCGTCCACGCGCGTACCTTTCAGCATCACGTCGGCTTCAATCTCGATGCCGCGCAGTGAAGAGCCTGTGTCCGTGGTGAAGAAGGGGTTGCCCGTTCCGGCAGACATGATGACTACTTCGCCTGCTTCCATGCATTCGATGGCGCGCCATTTATTGTAGAACTCACCGATGGGCTCCATGCGTACTGCTGTCAGTACACGTGCCTTTACACCTGCGGCCACCAGTGCCGAGCTCAGCGCCAGGCTGTTGATGACTGTAGCCAGCATACCCATCTGGTCGCCCTTCACGCGGTCGAAACCTTTTGAGGCTCCGCTCAGTCCGCGGAAGATGTTTCCTCCGCCGATGACGATTCCTATCTGTACGCCCATTGCGTGTATTTCCTTAATCTGTGCTGCATATTCGGCCAGACGCTTCTCGTCGATGCCGTACTGCTTCTCGCCCATCAGGCTCTCGCCGCTGAGCTTCAGTAAGATTCTTTTGTACATTGCCATAATTCATTCAGTTTTTCGGTTTGGGGCAAAGGTAGGAAGAAAAAACGAGAGCAGGTGTAAGTGACTTCCTGAATTTGTTGCGTGGCGGTGCTGAAAAAAGG
The DNA here is from genome assembly GCF_030518095.1 of Bacteroides sp. ET489. Taxonomy (NCBI): domain Bacteria; kingdom Pseudomonadati; phylum Bacteroidota; class Bacteroidia; order Bacteroidales; family Bacteroidaceae; genus Bacteroides; species Bacteroides sp. ET489. The sequence goes on along the minus strand of NZ_JAULLJ010000019.1, from coordinate 29,132 downwards.
CAAGTTCTTCTTTCGATTGGCATTTTCTCCGTTTCAGTCGCCCGAAACTTCGCTTGGGTAAGAATTCTCTCATATCCTTCCGGCTTCGCTTTACTTTTGCAGCAGTGATTATATGCAGAAGTAAACGAGTTATGAAGAAGAAAATGAAAACAGAACTTTGTGGTGTGTGTCTGGCTCTGCTGCTGACAGCATGCGGAGGGCCGGCCGAAGAAAACCGGGCATTGCCCGTAGTCAGCGTGGTGCAAGCCGAAGCCGTGACAGGCAGCGGCAGCCGCAACTATACCTTTATCTCCGAACCCTGCCGCACGACTGAGTTGGCCTTCCGTGTGGGCGGACCTGTGCAGAGCTTTACAGTACAGAGCGGTCAGTTCTTCCGCAAGGGGCAACTGATTGCCGCTATCGATCCGCGCGATTTCCTTGTCCGCAAGGAGCGCGCCGAAGCCCTTTGCCGTCAGGCCGAAGCCGACTATCGCCGTACGGCCAGCCTGTACGAGAAGAATAATGTATCTGGCACCTTTTGGTGTTGCGTAATAGTTAGACTTATACTCAACCTGTACGAGAAGAATAATGTATCTGGCACGGCTTACGAGAAAGCCCGTGCCGACTATGCCCGCGCCCGTGCCGATTACGACATGGCGCTGAACGAACTGAACGATACCCGGCTGATAGCCCCTTTTGATGGCTATGTGCAGCAGGTATACATCGAACGCCATCAGGAAGTGAAAGCCTCGCAGCCCGTGCTGACTTTCATCGACCTTTCGCAGGTGAAACTGGAAACTTACGTGCCCGAGGACATGGCCGTATCGCTTCGCCGCGGGGTGCCCGATTCAGTGTTTCAAGTACGCTTCGACCGTTTGCCTGGACAGGTGTTTGCTCCTGCCGAAACCTATCTGACGCAGACGGCAGCCGATAATAATCTCTCTTTCCGACTCACTCTTTTACTGGACAATCAGGACAATAGCTTGCTTGGAGGAATGGCAGGGAGTCTCTCTGTATCTCTCTCCTCAACTTCTGCTTCACTCTCCTCTCTGGCCATTCCCCAGGCGGCTGTCTGTCAGGACGACCGCCGGGGCAGCTATGTCTGGACGGTGCAGGCCGACGGCAGTGTGAGTCGTTGTCCGGTTACATTGGGCCGTTTGCTGAAGGATAGCCGCGTAGAAGTTGTTTCTGGCTTGAAGCCCGGTCAGCAGGTAGCCGTGACGCGTCAGGCCTATCTGAACGAAGGCGAAAAGGTAGTAGTGGAACAGGCTGATGCCGCAGAATAGGAGGGAACATCGCATGAAGACGATTGCTAAATTTTTCCTGAAGAACAAAGCGCTGAGCCGGCTGTTACTGGGGCTGATATTGCTGGGAGGCATCATCTCGTACATCGGTATGGGTAAGCTGGAGGACGCACCGTTCACCATCAAGCAGGCCGTAGTGACCACGACTTATCCCGGTGCTTCGCCGTTGGAAGTGCAACAGCAGGTGACCGATGTGCTCGAAGAAGCCATACAGTCGCTGGGCGAGCTTTATTATCTGAAGACGGAAAACCGCGCCGGTCTGTCCAAGATTACCGTTTATGTGAAGAAAGAGATACGTGCCGATGCCATGCAGCAGCTTTGGGACAAATTGCGCCGCAAGGTAGGCGATGCACAAAGCAAGCTGCCTGCAGGAGCAGGTACTTCGGTCGTGAACGACGACTTTGGCGATGTGCTCGGCGTGTTCTATGCCCTGAGCAGCACGACACGTACGTACCGCGAGCTGGAAGATCAGGCCGAACGCATCAAGAACGAACTGCTGGATGTGGAGGATGTGGCCCGGGTGGAACTTTTTGGTGTGCAGAACCGTACCATCGAGATAGAGGCCGATCCTGCGTTGCTGGCTGCCAGTGGGGTAACGATGGCCGACATCGCTGCTGCCTTCGATCGCCAGAACCGTGTAGTAGATGCCGGTGCGGTAGAGACGGCACACAACCGCCTTCGTGTGGAGGCATCGGGTAGTTTCACGACATTGGAAGAACTGGAGAACCTGACAGTAGTGTCGCGTAGCGGAGCTTACTTCCGTTTGGGCGAGATAGCTGCCGTGAGCGAAGCCTATCTGCACCCGGCACGCAGCCTGATGCAGACCGACGGCGTACCGGCCGTGGGCATTGCCATCTCGACTGTGGCCGACGGCAATGTGGTGGATATGGCCGAACGGGTGGCTGCCCGCATCGGCAAGCTGGCCGACGCAATGCCCGAGGGTTATCACCTCTCTGTCGTTTACGATCAGGGCCGCGAATCTGCCGCTGCTAACGATGGCTTTGTTCTTAACCTCATCATTTCGGTGGTGACGGTGGTAGCTGTGCTGCTTTTCTTCATCGGCATGAAGAACGGTATCCTGATAGGCAGCGGGCTGGTATTCTCCATTTTCGGTACACTGATATATATGTATGGTACAGGCATCGCCCTGCAACGCATGTCGCTGGCAGCCATCATCATTGCAATGGGTATGCTGGTAGACAATGCCATTGTGGTCTACGATGCCACGTTGGTCAACATGCAGCGCGGCATGCGCAAGCGGACAGCCATCCTTTCGGCTGTAGGCACTACGGCTATGCCTTTGCTGGGAGCTACGCTTATCGCCGTACTTACTTTCCTGCCTGTTTACCTTTCGCCGCACATCACGGGCGAACTGCTTTCATCACTCTTCATTGTGATTGCCGTGTCTCTGTTGCTCAGTTGGGTACTGGCCATTTCGCAGAATGTATTCTTTGTGCAGGAGTTCGTACGCCGTCCTCGTCCGGAGGAGCTGAAAGGTGAACTCTTCCAGGGACGTCTTTACGACCGTTTCCGCCGTGCTTTACGGTGGACCATCCGTCGTCGTTATGCTGTGTTGGCGGGTATGCTGGGACTGCTTCTGTTGAGTGGCATGGCTTTCCGGATGATTCCCCAGCAGTTCATGCCTTTGCTCAATAAACAGTATTTCTCTGTAGACATGTGGCTGCCCGAGGGTACCCGCGTGGAGGAGACGGCCCGTCAGGCCGAGGCACTGGCCGACACGCTGATGCGTCGTGCGGGAGTCAGACATGTATCGGTTTTCGTAGGGCAGACACCGCCGCGTTACTATCTGGCTAACGCTGCTTATGGTCCGCAGAGCAATTATGCCCAATGTCTGGTCGAGGCCGAAAGTCCTTCTGTAGCCCGGCAGATGCAGGCAGGCTTGCAGGATGAGTTGTCGCAACGCTTCTCGGACGCACTGGTACGTGTCAACCGTTTCGAACTGAACTCCATTCCGCAGGCACTCATCGAAGCACGTTTCTGTGGAGACGATCCGCGGGTGCTCGACTCGCTGACGCAGGCAGCTATCGACGTGATGCGGCGCAATCCCAAAGTAATGAATGCCCGTAACGAGTGGGGTAACAAAGCCATGATGTTTCGGGCAGCCTACGACCCTGTAAAGGCTGGACGTCTGGGTTTGGGCAAGGCCGACCTGATGACAGCCGTAAAGAGTACGGGCGATGGTACAGCCGTAGGCATCTACCGCGATGGCGACAAGCAGGTACCCGTATTGTTGCGCACGGCGGGTGGCAACAACCTGTCGCAAGACGGCTTGGGCGACCTGGCTGTATGGAACGGACGCAACTCTGCCCCGCTGGCACAGCTGACCGACAGCATTGCCCTTGCCTGGGAGTGGCCGCTGGTGAAGACCTACAACCGGCAACTTTCGATGGCGGCTCAGTGCGACGTCCGTCCCGGTCACACGATGAAGGAAGTGCTTGGCGAAATCCGTAGCGAGATTGAACAGATGCAGTTGCCGCCGGGTTACACCTTCTTCTGGGACTCGCAATACAAAGACCAGAAAGAAGCTATGGCCGCACTGACGAAATATTTCCCCCTGGCACTGGTGTTGCTGGTACTTATTCTCGTGGCATTGTTCGGCAATTTCCGCCAGCCGTTGCTCATCTTCCTCATCCTGCCGCTTTCGGTCATCGGGGTGGTGATAGGCATGTTGGTGACAGGTTTTCAGTTTGGCTTCTTCTGCATTGCGGGCTGGCTGGGGTTGCTGGGTATGATTATCAAGAACGTCATTGTGCTGGTCGACGAGGTGAACCTGCAACGCAAGGCGGGTGTAAAAGCTTCGGATGCCATTGTTGAGGCTACGGTGTCGCGTACACGGCCTGTGCTGATGGCTGCCGTCACGACCATCTTTGGCAGCATCCCGTTGCTGTTCGATGTGGTGTTCGGCGGTATGGCGGCTACCATTGTCTTCGGGCTTTCGTTTGCCACGTTGCTTACGCTCTTCGTGACACCTGCTCTTTATGCAGTTTTCTATCCGGAAGCAGCCAAGAAGTGAGCTGTTTTGTACAGAACATTAATCAGACATTATTCACCTTAATCAAGTTTTACGGATGATATTGTTCTGCTTTAGCCTGGTTAAACAGTCAGTTTAGCCTTGGTAAACTCTCAGTTTACTGCCGATAAACCGACAGTTCAAAGCCGGTAAACTCGAAGTTTACTATGGATAAACCGACTGTTTATTTCCGATAAACAGAAGATAAACTGATGCAGCCTTGTTTGTCAGGTGTTTGTAAGCCCCTTGACTTATGGCTGCCAGTTGCAAGACTTAACTTATTTAACAACCATTATCGTATGAAATCAAGATATTCTATCACTATGTGTTGTGCCTTGTTGGCATGTACCCTGCAAGGACTTGCACAGGAACATCCGTTGCTCGATGCCTATCGTGCCCAGGTACAGGCTTACAGTCCCGGCCTGCGGGCTGCCGAACATGCCGTGGGCGCAAGCGATGCAGCGCGGCAGATGGCACGTGCCGACTTTCTGCCCAAGCTTTCGGGAGGGGCCAACTTCAACTATACAGGAGAACCGTTGCAACTGGACGTAAACGTGCCGGGCACAGATGATGTACTTTCCTTCGAAGGAAGAAATACGAAGTACGGCGCTTCGCTCAACTTGTCGCAACCGTTGTATACAGGCGGTGCCTTGCAGGCAGGTTACGACAAGGCACGGGGCGAGGACCAAATAGCCCGTCAGGAAGTGCGTCGCGTGACGAACGATCTGCGATACGAGGCCGACGTACGTTATTGGAACCGTGTGGCCCAGTGCGAGCTGGTGTCTGTAGCCGACCGTTACCGTACGTCGGTAGCGCAGTTGGTTGCGGTGGTTCGCGAACGGGTGGAGCTGGAGTATACCGACCGTAACGACCTGCTGATGGCCGAAGTACGGCTGAACGATGCCGACTATCGGTCGGAACGTGCCCGCAACGAAGCCGAAGTAGCTCGCCTCTCGCTCAACGCTCTGGCCGGAATCCCCTCCGGGGAGCAGATACTGACAGACACGCTGGTGGCAGTTCCTTCTCTGGCCGGATTGTCTTTTCAGGTGGAGGATGCTCTGTCGCGTCGCCCCGAGATGCAGATGGCCGAGACGAACATCGGCGTGCAGCAATCTGCCGCACGCATGGCCAATGCCCGTTATCTGCCTTCGCTTTCAGTGGGAGTGGATGGTAACTACTCGTCGCCGGGCTATGACTTCCGGGCAGATCTCGACCCCAACTATTCGGTTTACGCCAAACTCAGTGTGCCTATCTTTGAGTGGGGCAAACGTCGTCATACCCGCAACAAAGGCCGCTATCAGGTAGACATAGCCCGTGAACGCTGTATGCAGGTGGCCGACGGGCTGCGTCTGGAGGTAGAAACAGCCTGTTGCAACTACCAGCAGGCGATGGAGCAGGTGCGACTGACCGAAAGTTCGTTGCGCAAGGCGGCCGAAAGTGAGACGTTGGCACTGGATAAATATCGCGAAGGCAGTGTCTCCATTGTAGAGGTTATCAATGCACAGCTCTATCATCTGGAGGCACAGCAGAACCATATCCGTTCGAAACTAAACGCCTGTCTGGCAAAAAGTGCATTGCAGCGGGCTTGTGGGGAAGGATAAATCGCTATATTTGCGGGTGTACCGCCGCCGGTGTACAGGAAATTATCCGGATGCGCAGGCGGACTGTACGCCGAAGCTACCGGCTTTGTACAATGAACGAAAACAGAACTCGTATGCGACCGACCAGACAATCATACATTTGGGACATCTTGCTGTATTCCGGATTGGGATGCTTTTCCTATTTCTTCCTGGTGCGCTTTGCCGACATTCCTTTGCGCCATCAGGACCGGCTGCTGACACCCCAAGCCTTTGTAGCTGTGATGCTGTTGTTCAACGGCGTGGGACTGGGAATGCGTTATATCCGGTTGCGGTTGCGGAGCAGCTATCCGGCCTTTCTCGACAACCGGCGGCGGATGGTGCTCTTTCTGGTGCTGTCGGCCTTGTTTCTGTTTGCCCTCAACTATCTGCTGCTGGTATCGGTGAAACTGCTGCTCGACATTCCCCATCCTTTTCAGTTGGTGTATAAGGGGACACGCCTGTTGCTTATTACGTGGCTGACGGAGCTGGTCATTGTCAGTCAGTCGGTCAGTAACCGTTTTTACAGGGACTTGCTTGCTGCTTGCTTACCGCCGTACGCAACAGCTGGAGGAAAGCGCCTTGCAGGCCCGCTACATGGCACTGCAAAGTCAGCTCAATCCGCATTTTCTGTTCAATAGCCTCAATACGCTGATTGCCGAAATCGAATACAATCCGCAGGGAGCAGTCGGCTTCACCCGGAACCTGTCCGACGTTTACCGTTATATCCTGACGTGTCAGGACAAGCGCCTGGTGAGTCTGCACGACGAAATGGGGTTTGTCGATACGTATGTCCAGCTGCACCGTGTCCGTCTGGGTGATTGTCTGACGGTAGACTGGCAAGTGGCCGATGCCATTCGCGAGGAAGCCCAACTGCCACCCCTTACGCTGCAACTGCTGGTCGAAAACATTGTGAAACACAACGTCATCAGTCCTTCGCGCCCGATGACTGTGACGGTGGAGGCACTGACGGACGGAGAAGAAAGTGCCTGGCTGCGTGTGTCGAATCCCGTACATCCCAAGTTGGGAGCTGTTTCAGGCGGACATGGGCTGAAGAACCTGGCGCAGCGCTACCGTCTGCTGTGTGGTAAGGAGATTGTTGTGGAGAAGCAGGAGAATTGTTTTGATGTGAAAGTTCCTTTACTATATGAATGAATACCGATGGATGAATTGATGAACAAGAAGACAATCAGGGCTGCCATCATCGAAGACGAGCTGCCCGCCGCCCGGCTGCTGCAAGGCATGCTGAAAGAGCTGCGCCCCGAGTGGGACATCCTGCTGCTGCCCGGAACGGTAGAGGAGTCAGTACAATGGTTTGCTGCCAATCCTCATCCTGACTTGCTTTTCCTGGATATACAACTGACAGATGGGTTGTCTTTCTACTTCATCGAGCAGGCACAGCCCGAAAGCATGATTGTGTTCACAACCGCTTACGACGAGTACGCCGTCCGTGCCTTCACCGTGAACAGCATCGATTATCTGCTGAAACCTATCCATCGGGAGCGTCTGGCCGATGCCCTCCTGAAGTTTGAACGCCTGACGGCTCCCCGCATCCGTCAGCAAAACAGTCTGCTCGATATGCCCGAACTGCTTCGTGCCCTTGCCGGACATCAGGCAAGCGCCTATCGTACCCGTTTCTTAGTGAACGGTGCACGCAACCTTTACACCCTGGCTGTGGACGAGGTATGTTACTTCTATTCGGAGGAGAAAGTGACCTTTGCCGTGACGGCCGACCGCCGCACGCACATCATCGACCTGCCACTTGCCAAACTGGAGGAACAACTCGACCCGAAACGCTTCTTCCGCGTCAGTCGCCAGTTCATCCTTTCGGCCAACTGTATTCGTGATCTGGAGCCTTACTTCAACGGAAAAAGGTAGTACACGTTACGCCTCCTTTCGACGGCAGCATTCAGGTGAGCCGGGAACGGGTAGCGGCCTTGAAGCTGTGGCTGAACAGTTAGGCCTGTTCAGCCGCCAGAACCTGATAATCTCCGGCTTCCTTCGTAATCTGTGCCTGTAGCTCTTCCAGTGTGTAGCTTTTGCCGTCGGTGAATTCGATAGTGGCTGCGGGCGGGTCGAGGGTGACGGTGGCACGGATGCCTTCCAGACTGTTCAGGGCTTTCTCCACGTGCATGCGGCAGTGGTTGCACATCATGCCTTCGACTTTATAAACAACAGGAGTCGATACAGCAGGTTCTTTTTTCGGCGTTTCTTCGTTTTTCGTTTCTGTTATTTTGCTTTCCGTTTCAACTATCTCGTTTGACAACCCGGTTTCGATGCTATCGGGGTATTTGCCAGAATCGTTTTTCATTCCTATTTTCTTGTTTTTCAGCCTCAGACTATTTGTCACCACACTGACGCTGCTGAAGGCCATGGCTGCCCCGGCTATCATGGGATTGAGTAGAAAACCGCAGACGGGGTAGAGCACACCGGCGGCGATGGGCACTCCTATCAGGTTGTAGAAGAAGGCCCAGAAGAGATTCTGGCGAATGGTTCGCACGGTGAGGTGCGAGAGGCGCAGGGCTTCGGGCAGTTTGCCGAGGTCGCCCGTCAGCAGGGTGATGCTTGCCACGTCCATGGCGATGTCGCTACCGGTGCCCATGGCGATGCTGAGGTCGGCCTGTGCCAGGGCGGCACTGTCGTTGATGCCGTCGCCCACCATGGCTACGGTTTTGCCCTCGTGCTGCAGGCGGGCGATGAACGAAGCCTTTTCTTGCGGCAGCACGCCGGCGTGGTAGTGGCGGATGCCTGCCTGGGCGGCGATGGCGCGGGCAGTGGATTCGTTGTCGCCCGTCAGCAGGTGGACTTCGATGCCCTGACGTTGCAGGGCGGCGATGGCTGGGCGCGAGGTCGGCTTGATGCGGTCGGCAATGGCGGCAATGGCCAGTGCTTCGTGTTCGTCGGCCAGCCAGATGACGGTCTGCGCTTCGGCCGTCAGTCGTTCGGCTTCTTCCTTCAGTTGCGGGCTGACACTGATACCTTGTTCGGTCAGCAGACGGCGGTTGCCGGCGTAGTAGAGGGTGGTGCCCACCGTGCCGCGGATGCCCCGTCCGGTGAGGCTTTCAAATTGCCTAACTGGAGAAATATTTTTCTCTAACTGGGGAAAAATATTTTCCAAGTAGCGGACGATGGCTTCGGCCAGCGGATGTTCGGAGTGTTTTTCCAGTTCGTAGAAGGCTGCGGCCAGACGCTCGTCCTCGTTTTTCCAGCGGAGCGACGTCACTTGCGGATGGCCTTCGGTGACGGTGCCTGTCTTGTCCAGCACGACGGCATTCACGCGTCGGGCGCGTTCCAGACTTTCGGCGTCCTTGATGAGGATGCCCCGTTCGGCTCCTTTGCCGATACCCACCATGATGGCGGTAGGTGTGGCAAGTCCCAAAGCACAGGGGCAGGCTATGATGAGTACGGTGACCAGTGCCAGCAGGCCGTGAGTGAAGCCTCCGGCTGGGTCGAACACCATCCATGCGGCAAAGGCCAGCAGGGCGATGCCCATGATGACGGGCACAAAGATGCCCGCTATGCGGTCGGCCAGCTTCTGTACGGGAGCTTTGCTGCCCTGAGCGTCCTGCACCATGTGGATGATTTTGGCCAGCAGCGTGTTCTTTCCCACCTGTTCGGCACGGAAGACGAAGCTGCCTTTCTGGTTGATGGTGCCGGCATAGACGTGAGCTCCCGCCTTTTTGCTGACGGGCACCGGCTCGCCACTCAGCATGCTTTCGTCCACATACGATTCGCCGCTGACTACTGTTCCGTCCACCGGTACCCGTTCGCCGGGTTTTACCAACAGCAGATGGCCGGGAAGAACCTGCTCCAATTTAAATGAAGAATTAAGAATGAAGAATGAAGAATCTTTGGAAAATGAAGAATGAGGAATGAAAAATGAAGAATCTTCTTGAGGACGTTCAGGCATTGCGCAGCCCAATTCTTCATTCTTCATTCTTAATTCTTCATTTAAATAGGGTTCTTCATTCCCAACAAGCGTTACCGTCTTCGGCTGCAGCCCCATCAGCTTCTTGATGGCACTGGTAGTGTTGCCTTTGGCACGCTCTTCGAGCAGACGGCCCAGCAGAATGAAGGCGATGATGACGCTGGAAGCTTCGAAATAGACGTGCGGCTCGATGCTCCGCGACAGCCAGAAGTCGGGAAACAGCAAGTTGAAGACGCTGAACAGGTAGGCGATGCCGGTGCTGAGGGCTACGAGGGTGTCCATGTTGGCTGCACCGTGTTTCAGTTGCTTCCAGGCATTGATGTAGAAACTTCGGCCTAACCAGAATACTACCGGCGTGGCCAGTATGCCCGTCACCAAGCCGGCATAAGGCATGTCCATGAAGACCATGCTGATGACGATGATGGGCAGCGACAGGACGATGGCCCACGTGGCGCGGAATTTCAGTGCCTGGTATTTCTGCCGGTGAGCTTGCTCCACTTCGTCGGCTGTATGTTCGTCGGTGTGTATCAGCAGGTCGTAGCCGGCTGCCTGTACGGCCTGTTGCAGGGATGCTTCGTCGCAGCAATCGGAGTCGTACTCGACGGTAGCCGTGGCGGCGGCATAGTTTACTGCCGCGTGCCGGACACCCGGCTGATGATTCAGTGCCTTGTCAACCCGCGCTGCGCAGGCGGCACAACTCATGCCCATCACAGGGAAGGTTTTCTGAATGGTATTCTTGTTGCTCATGTTATCCTTCTTTTGGCTTTTCGCGGTGCAAAGATACGGAAAACGGAGGACGTTGTGTCGGGAGTGGCTGTTAAAAGATGTGAGTTGTTCTGCCTGTCAGCCCCCGTCTGGAAGGCTCTGAGAAGGGGGGCTGAGCCGTGCAAGTGTGGCTCGCGAGCCGTGCAAGTGTCTCTCGTGAGCCGTACAAGTGTCTCTCACGAGCCGTGCAAGTGTCCTGCAAACGGGGAACAAAGGTGGCTTTAGCCTACTGCCGGCGAGGCGAATGCACGACGCACAACTCCGCGGCTCAGCACCGTCTGTACGGCTCCGCGCACAAACAGGTAAACGATGAAAGCCAGCCACAACGCATGATTGCCCAGTACCGGCCGGAGCCCGTAGTGCAGGGCGAAGAAGCAGACGGCAGCCGCAGCCATGGAAAGAAGCATGCCGCGGGTGGCAGTGGCACCGATGAACACTCCGTCCCAAATGAATGCCGCCACGCCGGCAGCAGGAATGGCCAGTGCCCAACCGAAATAGCTGTCGGCAGCGGCGGTCACCTGTCGGTCGTCGGTAAGCAGGCACAGGAAGGCATTGCCCCCGAAGGCATAGGCCAGGGTGAAGAGGACCGCCATCAGGAAGCCCCACACGAAGAGCCGCCGCACCGTATCACCGAATGCCGCACGGTTGCGCGCTCCGATGTAACGCCCGCTCATGGCCTCGCCCGCATAGGCAAAACCGTCCATCACGTACGAGAAAAGGGTGAAGAGCTGCATCAGCAAGGTGTTGACCGCCAGTATGATTTCTCCCTGAGCGGCACCGGCCGAGGTAAAGAACAGGGTGACTGCTACCAGGCAGAGCGTGCGCAGAAAGATGTCGCGGTTGACGGCGAAGAAGCGCCGCATCGCCTGGCGTTCCCACAATCCGTTGCTACCTGCATCCGAGCCACCGCCTTGTCTGCCGGGCAGATACTTCTTCAGTTTGCCATATTGGCGCAGCCATAGTGTCAGCCCCATGACAAAGCCGGCATATTGCGCAATGAGTGTGCCCAGTGCCACGCCCTCGACCTTCATGCCGCATCCGAAGACCAGGCTGAGGCTGGCCACGATGTTGACCACGTTTTGCGTAATGGCGATAAACATGGGTGTGCGCGAGTTCTGCATGCCGATGAACCAGCCCGTCAGTCCATACAGCCCCAGCATGGCAGGAGCTCCCCAAATGCAGATATGAAAATAGACGGTCGCCATCCGGCGCACTTCGTCGGTGGGCTGTATCAGCAGGAAAGCCGCCTGACGGATGGGCACTTGCAGGGCGATGAGCACCGCTGCCACCGCCATGCCGATGCCTACGGAGCGGAGCAGGATGCGAACCACCTCGGGCAGATCGCGCCGCCCCAGTGCCTGCGAGGTCATGCCGCTGCTGCCCATACGCAGGAAACCGAATATCCAGTAGATGATGTTGAACAGCATTCCGCCCACGGCGATGGCGCCGATGTAGGCCGGTGCGCCGAGGTGTCCCACGATGGCCACGTCGATGAGGCCGAGCAGGGGCACGGTGATGTTGGACACGATGGACGGCAGGGCAATTTGCAGGATTTGGCGGTCTCTGGGCTTCATGAAATTTCCTCTTTTTTCTTTGGGCGGCAAAAGTACACAGAAAAAAGGAAAAAACGGACAGAAAGATTAACAATAATTCAACTTCGGCGCGTTGTTTGTTGTTATGGAAATATCTACATTTGTAGGTGGTTTCCCGAGACGGGGAATCTGGATATAAACCTATCAGTCTTACATCAATGAAAACCTTAACTTTGCTTCTATCTATTGTTTTGTGCTGCCCCTTGGCGCTCTTTGGCCAGTCGGCCGCTGTGTTGCTGGAGAAGGTTGCCGAGGCACTTGCTTCGGGAAACGATGAGTATGCCGTCAGCCTGTTCCGTCAGTCGGCTGTAGCCGATGCCGAGCAGACGGAAATGTTCTACTGGACCCACGTCAACAAGAATGCTGCGGTGGCTCCTCGTCTGGCTCAGGAGCTGGCTGTGCGTTACAAAAAAATCAGGAATTACGATAAAGCCTATCTTTTCTATCGGGAAGTGTTGCAGGCGCATCCTCAGGATGTGCCCACTCTTGTGTCGTGTGCCGAGGTACAGTTGATGCGGGGCGAGTCGGACGATGCAAAACGTATTTACGAACAAGTGATGACGCTCGATCCCGAGAACCTTCAGGCCAACATCTTTCTAGGCAATTATTTTTACCTTCAGGCCGAGCGTGCCCGAAACAAGCTGAACGAGGACTACCGAAAGATAGCTTCGCCTACGCGGATGCAATATGCCCGTTACCGTAACAGCCTGTCGGACATCTTCTCGAACAGTTATTCCAAAGCCCGTACCTACTTGCAGAAGGTACTCCAGCTGTTCCCCTCGACCGAGGCCGGAAAGACGCTGGAGAAAATCAAAAGCATCGAACTGGAAATGAACCGTTAATCGACGGAGGAAGCGACGCTTAGGATGGCTCGCCTCCGGCCTTTTCGCGCAGCTGTTTCAGGTATTCGGACGGTATTACGCCGTACTCTTCCTTAAAGCATTGGCGGAAGTAGAACAGGTTGTTGATGCCAACCTTGGCCGCTATCTCCGAGATGGTGTATTTCCCTTCAAGCAGGAATTGCTCGGCATATTTCATTTTCATCTTGCGTACGTACTCGTTGGCCGACATACCGGTCAGCGCCTTCATCTTGCGGTACAAGGTAGAGCTGCTCATGCACATCTTGTCCGAAAGGTAGCCTACGTCTATCTTGTCCGACGACAGGCGGGCTTCTATCAGTTCGTTGATTTTATGGATAAACTCGTTGTCGAGCTTGTTGAGCGACTCCATGACAGCAGCCGACTTGCTTGGCGCCTCACCCGACTTGCTGCGGAAGTGTTCCGACAGGATGCGGCGGTTCTGAATCAGGTTCTCGATGCGGCTGTGCAGCAGGCTGGCGCTGAAAGGCTTGGTCAGGTACGAGTCGGCACCCACGGCATAGCCTTCTTCCTTGTCGTGTAGCGAGTCTTTGGCTGTAAGCAGGATGATGGGGATGTGGCTGGTGCGCACATCGCTTTTCAGGGCACGGCACATTTCGTTACCGTCCATCACGGGCATCATGATGTCGCTCACAATGATGTCGGGGATTATTTTCAGTGCAATGTCTCTTCCTTCCTTGCCGTTGGCAGCCGTACGTACGTCGAAGTGTTCGCTGAACGATTCGGCAATGTAGTCGCGGATGTCCTGGTTGTCTTCTACGACCAGCAGGATGGGACGTTCGTCGGCATTCGGTTCCGGCTCCTGTTCCGTGGTTTTCTCTGCATCGTTCTGCTGGATATCGGTGTGCAGGGCGTTGGGGTAGAAGTTATCGGTCAGCAAGCTGATGCGGAACGTGCTGCCTTGATTGAGTTTGCTTTCGACGCTGATTTCGCCTTCGTGCAGTTTGACGAGGTTCTTTACCAGTGCCAGTCCGATGCCCGTACCCGATGCCTGGTGCTTTCCACCTTCCTGATAATAGCGTTCGAAGATGTGGGGTAGGGCATCCGGATGAATGCCGTAGCCGGTATCGCTTACCCAAAGTTCGGTGTAGCAGATTCCGGTACGCTCGGCGAGGCGTATTCCGATGGTGATGCTGCCCTTTTCGGTGTATTTGATGGCATTCGAGATGAGATTGTCCAATATGGACTGTATCATCTCTTTGTCGAAATACATCGTTATGTTTTCCTCCTCTATATCCAGTTTGATTTCTACATCTGGCTTTTGGTTCAGTTCTCTGTATTTCAGTCCGGTTTCGTGTACCAGTGCGGCAATGTTGCCCCGGCAGACACAAAGTTTCCGGTTTTGGGTTTCGGTCTTGCGGAATTCCAGAATCTGGTTGATGAGGTTGAGCAGGCGTATGGCACTCTGATGTATGACGCTCAGTTTCTGAGCATCTTTGGCCGAAAGCGAATTGTTTTTCTGCATATCCTCCAGCGGTCCCAGTATCAGGGTGAGCGGTGTGCGCAATTCGTGAGTGATGTTGGTATAGAAACGCAGACGTTCGTTGTTCAGTTCCTGTTCATGTTGCAGGTTCTGTTTCTCCAGTTTATACAGGGTTTCTGCATCCAACCTTTTCTTGTAGATGTAGAGCAGCACCGACAGAATGGAGATGGCCAAGGCAAAATAAATCGTTTTGGCCCACCAGGTAAGCCATAAGGGAGGGTCGATGTATATATCCAGCGTAGTCATGTTGTCGGCCCATTCCTGATTGCGCATACGTGTTCTTATCTGCAACTTGTATTTTCCGGGCGACAGGTTGCGGAAAGTCAGGTTATGGATGTCGGTCACGGTGTACCATGCATTTTCGAGTCCCTTTAGCATATAGGCATACTCCACCTGGTCGGTCAGGGCATAGTTCTGAATGTTGAAGGCTACGCTGAAACTGCTTTGCCAATGTTCCAGTTCTATGCTTTTTTTGCCGTTTAAGGGTATGATGACAGGCTTGTTTTCGAAGTTTTCGCTGGGCTCGTGGATAACCAGATAATTGATGAATGCCGGTGGCGACTGACGTTTCTGTAATACCAGTTCGGGGTTGAAGTAGCACAATCCGTCTATGGAGCCGAAGTACAGGCGTCCTACCGAATCGGTTGCCGTGCAGTTATGGCTGAAGTTGCCTAGTGGCAGGTTATCGTGCTGGTCGTAATTGTACAGGGTGTCTCCATCGTTGCACAGGCAGCTGATGCCTTTGTTGGTGCTGAACCAGATATTGCCCTCTTTGTCTTCGTTGATGGCCTGAATGTGTGTATTAACCAGTCCGTCTTCGCGTCTGTATACTTTGTAATCCCGCTTTTTCAGTGAAGGGAAACATACCAGTCCGTCGCCGGTGGCAGCCCACATGCGGCCTTTACTGTCTTCGTAAAGAGCATTGAGGGTGTTCGACGGAAACTGGCTGGCTACGTTGAAAGAAGCTATGGGATTGAACGATTCGTCAAATATTGTTAGCCCGCCTCCGAAGTAGCCTACCCAAAGCTGTCCTTCCGAGTCCTTTACAATGCACCGTACCAGATCGTTTGTCGAGCCGTAGTGTGCTTTTATCTTGTGTGTATTGCGGTCAATCTGGTAAATGCCTTCGCTGGTGCTGGTCCATATATTCCCTTCTTTGTCCTCGTGGAAAGCTCTGACATCGACATGACTTTGTGCAGGCGGAAGTATCTGTTTGAAGTTGCGGATTTGTGCATCGTAGTAGAGGATGCCTCCATAAAAAAGGCCGAACCATAGTCCTCCTTTCGAATCGCACAGAGATGCCTGTATGGGTGCACCGGACAAATTCTTGTTCCGGCTGTTATAGCAATCTACCTGTTTTCCCTTTCTGAACAAGTCGATTTCGCCTTCGTCCATACCTATCCATAGATTACCTTGACGATCGGCACAGACACTTGACACAATTTTACTGGTCAGGTGGTTATCCGTGTAAGGGAAAGGAGAATACTTGTATACGGAGAATAATGGCTGGCTGCGGTTGATGAAGTTGATTCCACCGCCGTAAGAGCCGGCCCATACATTGTTGTATGTATCTTGAAACAGGCAGCGGATGGTTGCTTTGGACAAGCCATACTCGTTGTTTTCTTCTTTGATAATTGTCAGATTACTGTGATCGGGTGCATGGAACATGTGTTGTGAGAGGTCCATTATGGCAATTCCACCGAACTCCATGGCTATCCACAGCTGGTTGTCGTTCAGCTGTTTTATGTCGTGTATGCGGTGCGAAAGGTTTTTGTCTTTATCGTTGAAGCGGATGAACTTTTCTGCTTCCGGATTGAATAAGGCAAGTCCTTTTCCTGTTCCTACCCAGATGTTTCCGTTGCGGTCTCTGCATATGCTTCCTACTTCGTTGGAAGGCAAACTGTTGGCGTCGTTGGGGTCGTGGGTGAAGTTTTTGATAGTTTTCTCTTTGGTAGACAAGATACTGAATCCGTTTTCAGCATGGCCGACATAAAGGATTCCATCTTCTCCTTTCTCAATGGCCCAAATACCGTTACAGGGAAAGCCGGGTACGGTTTGCGAATTGTAGTGGGTGAATTTACCGGTCTTTTTATCCAGATACTCAATGCCGCTCCAATAGGTACTGATGAAGAGATTGCTGTCATTGGCAGCTATAATGCGGGTTATGTCGTTTGTGATAAGACTTTCCGGATTGTTGGGATCGTGCTGGTAGACGGTAAAGGTGTTTTGGGCATAATTGTATGCATTCAGTCCGTTGCGTTGTGTTCCTATCCAGAGTATGGAATCCTGAGGATCGTCAAGTACACAGTTCAACTCGTTGCCGGCAAGGCTTTGTCGGCTGTTGTTTTCTTCTTTATAATAGGAAGAGAAGTTGACACCGTCAAATTGGTTCAATCCTTCTTCCGTCGCAAACCATAATACGCCCCTTTTATCCTGAGCGATGCTTACGACGTGGTTGTTGGACAATCCTTGCTTGATGCCTAGATGTTTTATAATATAAGGCTGCGCTGTTGCAGTAAGTGGCAGCAGGATACATAAGGTGAATAAGACTTTTTTCATTGTTACATGCACTTCTTGTTCAGTCAGCCAAAAATACGAATAAATTCGTTAGTTCGTGTATACGGATCGTTCATTGACCGATTTGTATTCATTCATTGCACGATTTCGAGTGTCTCATTCGTTTGCTGTAGGATATATTTGCATTCGATTTGAAGAATATGATTTATTCTTTCTTTTAACCCCGATTCATAATTAATTAAATAGTTTACCATGAAAAATGTAAATCAGTTGGCATTATTATTACTGCTGAATGCCTGTTCGGTTGCCGCTCAGGATGTAACGGTAAGCGGACCGGATCAGAGGTTGCAAGTTGCTTTTGACTGTCAGACCGACGGTGGGCTTGCTTATTCGGTCGTGTACGATGGAAAAACAATGTTGGCGAATTCTCCTTTGGGACTTGAAACCAACATGGGAAGTTTTGTGAAAGGTCTGAAACTGGAGCGTCACGAGATTCATTCTATTGATACAGTCTACGAACAGTCGCGTATCAAAGCGTCGCGCATTCATTATCAAGCTAATGAACTGACTTGTCATCTGACGAATGCCGAAGGCAGGCAGATGGCTGTCACCTTTCGTGTCAGCAACAATGATGTAGCACTTCGTTATTCTTTACCTCGTCAGCACGGCACAGGAAGTGTGCGTATCATGTCCGAAGCCACCGGCTTCCATTTTCCGGAACAGACTACTACATTCTTGTGTCCGCAAAGCGATGCCATGATTGGCTGGAAGCGGACGAAACCCAGTTACGAAGAAGAATATAAAGTAGATGCGCCCATGAGCGACCGTTCGCAATATGGCCATGGATATACTTTCCCCTGTCTGTTCCGTGTGGGCGACGAAGGTTGGGTATTGGTCAGCGAAACCGGTGTGGACAGTCGCTATTGTGCGTCTCACCTCAGTGATGCCGAGAACGGCTTATACCGTATAGCGTTCCCTATGCCCGAGGAGAACAACGGCAATGGTACAGTAGAGCCGGCGTTTGCTTTACCTGGTAGTACCCCTTGGCGTACGATTACTGTAGGCGAAAGCCTGAAACCTATCGTTGAAACAACTGTTTCTTGGGACTTAGTAGAACCCCGTTACACTACGAAGCAAGATTATCGCATGGGACGCAGTACGTGGAGCTGGATTCTGTGGCAGGATGACAGCTCGAACTTCGACGATCAGGTGAAATATGTCGATTTGGCTGCGGCGTTAGGATATGAGTACGTATTGGTAGACAGTTGGTGGGATAACAATATGGGATATCAGAAGATGGAAAAGCTGGTGGAGTATGCCCGTAGCAAAGGAATAGGAATCTTCTTGTGGTATAGTTCCAGCGGTTATTGGAACGACATCGAACAAAGCCCTATCAACAAAATGGATAATGCCATTATCCGTAAGCAGGAGATGAGCTGGATGCAGAAGTTGGGTGTAAAAGGTATTAAAGTGGACTTCTTTGGTGGTGACAAGCAAGAAACGATGCGCTTGTACGAAGATATATTGAGCGACGCCGACGACCACGGACTGATGGTTATCTTCCACGGATGTACTTTGCCACGCGGATGGGAACGCATGTATCCCAACTATGTGGGTAGCGAAGCGGTACTGGCTTCCGAGAACCTGATTTTCAACCAACACTTCTGCGACAACGAGGCGTTTAATGCCTGCCTGCATCCGTTTATCCGCAACACGGTGGGCTGTATGGAGTTTGGCGGTACGTTCCTCAACAAACGTCTGAATCGTGGTAACGATGGTGGCACTACCCGTCGCACGACCGATGTCTTCCAGTTGGCTACTGCCGTACTGTTCCAGAATCCGATCCAGAACTTTGCACTGGCTCCCAACAATCTGACCGATGCTCCGCAGCTGTGCATCGACTTTATGAAGCAGGTGCCTACTACGTGGGACGAAGTCCGCTTCATCGACGGTTATCCGGGCAAGTATGTCGTTCTGGCACGCCGTCATGGTGATACGTGGTACGTGGCTGGTATCAATGCCACCCAAGAGCCGTTGAAGCTGAAGGTAGACTTGCCTATGTTGTCCGGCAAAACAGTTTCTTGCTACAAGGATGACAAAAAACAGCAACCGATGTGTGAGTCACTGAAAGTAAAAGCTGATAAAAAAGTCCAGCTCTACATTCTTCCGCAAGGAGGCGTTGTCTTGGTCGGAAAATGAAGCTTATAACGCTCAGAATAGCCTACAGGGCATGTTTAGAACATATATTGAATGATTTGTATATGTCCAAATCACGATTTCGAGTTGCTTTTTCGTGCTCTGTGGGATAATTTTGTATTCCAAAATAATATCAATTTTTATATTAACTTTAATCTATTAGCAAATGGATTCAGAACTAATGAAAAACAATCGAAAACTGGTAATGAGCCTGCTCCTTTGTGCTGGTTTCATTAGCGGTAATCCTCTTGTTGCAGTTGCTGGTTCGGGTGATCTTTCCGTACAGGGGGTCACTCAGAGTACGACAAATCCCAAGCGTACACTGCTTGGTACTGTAGTCGACGCTTCGACCGGTGAAGCGTTGATTGGTGTAAACATCCGGTTGAAAGGAACGGATACGGGAACCATTACCGATATAGATGGTAAGTTCTCTATCGAAGTTACCAGCAAATCGGAACTTTTGGTTTCTTATATCGGTTATAAATCGCAAGAACTGGTTGTTGGCGATCTGGGTGTCATGACCATTAAAATGGAGTCGGACAACGAAGTGCTGGACGAAGTTGTTGTTGTAGGACAAGGTACTCAGAAGAAAGTATCAGTTACAGGTTCTATTACTACCATTAAGGGTGCTACTCTGAAGGCTCCGTCATCTTCACTGACCAATGCTTTGGCCGGTAAGTTGTCGGGTATCATTTCGATGACCAATAGCGGTGAGCCGGGATCTGCTTCTGAATTCTATATTCGTGGTATCAATACCTTTGGTGGTGTAGCTACTCCGCTGATTCTGTTGGACGGTGTGGAAATTTCATCAACTGACCTGAACCGTATTCCGGCGGAGTCTATCGAGAGTTTCTCCTTGTTGAAGGATGCTTCGGCTACAGCTATTTATGGTAACCGTGGTGCGAACGGTGTCATGTTGGTTACCACCAAGAAGGGTGCTGAGAATACGAAAGCTACGGTAAACGTATCTTTGGAAGCTTCTTATTTCAAGCCGATGAATGTTGTAGAATTTGCCGACGGTGCTACTTATATGCGTACTTATAACGAAGCTGCACAGGCAAGAAGTGCTACAACCATTACTTCTCCCCGTTATACGGAAGAGCAAATACAGAATACGGCCAACGGCACGAATCCGTATGTCTATCCCGATGTGGACTGGTACGACCTGCTGTTCAGGGATGGTAACTATAACCAGCGTGCCAATATCAATGTTCAGGGTGGTGGATCGCGTGTATCTTATTATTTAAGTTTACAGGCCAATCACGATACCGGTTTGCTGGATGCTCCGACTGATTATTACTACAATCCGAACATTAATAACTGGGAATATAACTTCCAGAATAATATTTCATATAAGCTGACCAATACCACGACGGTCGACTTGCGCATGATGGCTCAGATCGGTAACCAAAAAGGTCCTAACTATTCAACTTCCGATTTGTATAAGGCTGTTATGTCTGCCAATCCCGTTTCATTCCCTGCTTATTTCCCCGGTGATGATGAGCACATCTATTTTGGTAATGCAGAAGTAAAATCGGGTGTGTATGGTACGAACCCTTATGCTTATATGATGAGTTCATTCAAGGAAACCAACTATAACACATTGAACACTTCGCTGAATTTGACTCAAGATTTGAGTTTTATTACAGAAGGTTTGAGTGTGAAGGCATTGGTGAATTTTAAGAACTGGTCTCAGTCTTATTATTCCCGTTCACTGACACCTTATTATTATAGAGTAAAAGATGGTTCTTATGATCCGGCTACAGATACTTATGACCTGGAACTGCTGCAAACAGGTACTGACTATGTTAGCCAGTCCGGAGTCACCAAATCGGCCGATCAGACATTTTACTTTGATGTTCGTGCCGACTGGAAGCGCAGCTTCGGTGAACATAACCTGTCGGCGATGTTGATGTACATGATGCGTGAATATCGTAGTGATGTATTGCCTAACCGTAATCAGGGTTATTCCGGCCGTCTGACTTACGACTATGCCAACAAGTATCTGTTTGAGTTCAACTTTGGTTACAACGGTTCCGAACGTCTGGCCGCCGGCGAGCGTTTCGAGTTCTTCCCTGCAGCTTCTATCGGTTGGGTGGCAAGTGCAGAAAAATTCTGGGAACCGATTTCTCAGTATATCAATCACTTCAAGATCAGAGCATCTTACGGTCTGGTAGGTAGTGACCAGTTTAACGGAAGTGCTCCTCACTTCTTGTACCAAAATAACATCAGCATCGGTGCCGGACATAATTTCTGGACGGGTCTGCCTACCAACGAAACTTTCCGTAGCGGTCCTGCCTTCTATGTATTGGCTGTTGAAAATGCCGGTTGGGAACACGTAAAGAAGTTTGATATCGGTGTGGATATGTCAATTCTGAATCAGGTGAACATCACATTTGATTATTTCCACGACCTTCGTGACCGTATTCTGATGGCTCGTTCTTCATGGCCTAATCTGTTGGGATATTGGGGTTCGGTACCTTGGAGTAATATTGGTGAAGTAGTGAATCAAGGTGTGGAATTAAGCGTCAACTGGACCAAACAGTTCGGTAAAGACTGGACGGTAGATTTCCGTGGAAACTTCACTTATAACCAGAACGAATATAAGTATGTAGACGAACCTGAATATCCGTATGTATGGCAGACTAAGACTGGGAAACCGCTGAACGTACAGACAGGTTACATTGCCGAAGGCTTGTTCTCAAGTCAGGAGGAAATAGACAACTGGGCCGACCAGTCACAGCTGGGTGCCAACATCATGCCGGGTGATATCAAGTATCGTGACGTGAACGGCGACGGACAGATTACGACCGAAGACCAGGTTATGTTGTCGCCTTACGATGAAATCCCCCGCATACAGTACGGTTTCGGACTGAACGTTTCGTATAAGAAGTTCGATTTCGGCGTATTCTTTAACGGATCGGCTAAACGTAAGATTATGATCAACAGTGGTTATGCTCCCTTCTTGTCGGGTGGTGGTGACGGATCGAACGTAGAAAGTCTGGAACGAAACCTGATGCAGTGGATTGCTGATGATCATTGGTCGGTAGACAACCCCAACCCGAATGCCGCTTATCCGCGTCTGGGTATCACAAGTGCCGACATCAACAACAACATTCAGCCTAGCTCTTACTGGTTGCGCAATGGTAACTTCCTGCGCTTTAAGACACTCGAAATCGGTTACCGGTTCCCGATGTGTCGTGTTTACTTCAGCGGTGATAATCTGGCTGTATTCAGTCCCTTTAAGTTGTGGGATCCTGAACTTGACTGGAACTCTTATCCGTTGCAACGTACATTTAACTTAGGCGTTCAGTTTACATTCTAAAAAAGTTGGTTTAACTTACATTGTATATAAAGATATGAAACTTCTAAAGAAAATAACCCATATAACGCAGGCTTTACTGATACCGTGCTGCCTGCTCACTTCGTGCAACTATCTGGATGTCATTCCGCCTGCACAGGCCGACTTCGACGATACGATGAAAGATGAGGCTGCTACCTTAAGCTTCCTGTACACTTGTTACGGTTATGTACCCCGTTGTCAGGTTTACGACTTCAAGGCTTACGAATTGTCGGCCGATGAAGTAATCTTCCCGAAGGATTGGGACATGTACGGTCAGCAAATGGCTTGGGGAACAATATCGCCTTCTTATTATAAAGTGTGGAGCGGCAGTCAGACTTCGGACGATTTCAACATTTGGACTCCCAGCTACAACTGGATTGGTTATGTTCATCATTTCCTCAGTCTGATTGACGAGCTGCAACCGACGGGTGTGACCGAGGAGGATAAGGCCCAGTACAAGGCTGAGTGTTACTTCCTGGAGGCTTACTATCATTTCCGTGTCTTGCAGGCTTTTGGTCCGTGTCCGATTATTCCTGAAAAAGTAGATCCGAACATTACGAACGAAGAGATTCCGGGACGTTCCCACTTCGATTATTGTGTGGACTGGATTGTTCAGAAACTGGACGATGCAGCTGCCGTACTTCCCGCCGTCCGCGAAACGGCTGACCTGGGACGTGCAACTTCTACCATCGCCAAGTGTCTGAAAGCTCGTGTACTGTTGTATGCAGCTTCTCCGTTATGGAACGGTTCATTCCCTACACCGAGTTGGAAGAATACCAATTACGAGACTCCGGGCTACGGTTACGAACTGGTCAGCTCTTCTTATGATGAAACGAAGTGGACGCGTGCGCTGACTGCCTGTCAGGAAGCTTTGAGTGCTGCTCAGGCTGCCGGTTACCAACTTTTTGATATTGAAACAGCCAATGAGAAGGCAGAACGTGACGGCATCGACTTGCCGTTCATTCCGGGACGTGAAGAAGATACGGAAGAGAACATCCTGTTCAAACAGCGTGTCCGTATGTTCCAGTATCTGGTAACTGCTACCGAGGGCGACAATAACAAGGAACTGATTTGGGGCCAACGTATCGACTCTGACGGAACCAACAGTGGTGAAGCTACCACAGCCCGTCTGCCGAACCGTGTAGTGAAGAAAAGTGACGGAAGCTGGAACGGTGGTTGGTCTGGATTTGCACCGACTTTGTACACTGTACAGCATTTCTATACCGAGAATGGTGAATTGCCCGAGGACGATCCTGACTTCTTCCCGCAGAGCGAGTGGTATACGCGTTTCTATGAAGGAGCTTCCAGCCCGTCGCTTACAACCGATTTGGATGGTGAAGATGTCAAGAACGATATTATCAAGTTGAATGCCAAGCGCGAAGCCCGTTTCTATGCCTGGATTGCCTACGACGGATGCGAATATGCCAAGAAGATTAACAACGGAAACCCGCTGTGGTTGAACTTTAAGAACACGAATACCAATGGTTGGCGTGCTTCCGATTCGCGTAATATCTCAGGAACCGGTTACCTTTCGAAGAAGTTCATCGATCCGGCTATCAACTACACAACGAGCGGTTCGACCAATCATGCTGCTGCCCGTCGTCCGTACATCCGTATGGCTGAGTTGTACTTGAACCTGGCCGAATGCTACGCTGCTCTGAATCAGGAAGGTGAGGCTTTGAACAATCTGAATATCATCCGCAAACGTGCCGGTATCAGAGACCTGACGTCGGCCGATCTTTTGGAAATGAGCCTGATGGACTGGGTTCGCAACGAACGTTTCGTGGAACTGTTTGAAGAAGGACACCGTTACTACGACCTGCGTCGTTGGGCGATTGCTCCCGACAAACTGAAAGCGGGTACACGCTTTGCCCTGAACGGTCTGACGCTGAATCCGACTTTCGAGGAGTTCAATACTCCGATGCTCATCGACCAGCCTTTCAAATGGGATACCAAGCAATATCTGCTTCCTGTATGGTCGAGAAGTGATTATGATGAACTTTACAGCAACCCGCAGATGGTACAGGCTCCGGGATATTAATCGTCTTACTATAAACAACACATTCTATGAAAATTAAAAATATATGGTTGGCAGGCGGATTGCTTCTGTTGGCAGCCTGCAACGAGTCGGAATACGATCTGGAGAATCTGGTTCCGGCGGAATATCATAAGATTCTTTACGTGAACAACAGTGGCAAGCAGGAACTTACCCTGTTCGATACGGAGGAAGATAATACGTACTCCTTCTCGGTGTTCAAGGCGGGCAGTGACCCTTATCAGACGGCTTCGGTCGATGTCAATGTCCTGTCGCAGGAAGAAGTGGACAACGAATACAGTCAGTTGGAAGGTGTCAGCTACAAAGTGCTGAGTACCGACTGCTACTCGCTTGGCACTACTCATCTGGATTTCTCGGTCGACGACCGTTACAAACTGGTAGACATCGCGCTGAAGCCACAACAGGTGAAAGCGTTGATGGCGACCGATCCTGAGTCGGTATGGGTGTTGCCTCTGCATGTGACCAGTGAGAGCGACTCTATCAATGCCAATAAGGATGAACTGTTCTTGCAGATTATGGATGTTATTATGCCGGCACTGGGCTTTACCAGTACATCAGTAACTGTCGACCAATACAATTACGGTTCGGCACCGGATCTTAACAAGAACATTGGTATCGGACTCGATACCGACAACAAGTGGGACATTACAGGACAGTTGGTGGTAGACGAAGCCTACATAGCTGAGTACAACGAAGAAAACGGTACCGTTTATCAGATGCTGCCCGAAGGAACCTATACCGTTCCCGAGTCGGTAACGCTGGCTGCAGGTATCACCAATTCGAGCATCTCGGTTGCCGTGAGCGCCAGTGCATTGGAACCGGGCGACTACATGTTGCCTATCCGCATCGAAAGCGTTTCGCAGTTCTCTATTTCGTCTAGCAATGCCGTTTATCCGCTGGCTATCCGCATCATGGCTCCCGAACTGGATCGTACCGGTTGGACTGCCGAAGCCAATACGGAAGAGCTTGTAGGTGAGCTTCCAAGCGGTAAAGCTGATTGTGCTCTCGATGGTGATTTAGGCACTTACTGGCATTCTATGTGGAATAGTGGAGTCAATCCGGGTATGCCTTACGAAATCATTGTTGACACGAAGTCCGAGCATACTTTCTCGCAGTTTGCTTTGGTTCAGCGCCAGCACGACAGCTATATGGATACCGCTTACGGTAAGTTCTACGTCAGCTCCGATAAGGAAGAGTGGACCGAAGTAGGCAGCTTCTCCATGCAGCAGGTAATGACTGCCCAGACGTTTGGTGTGATTCCGACCGAAGGACGCTACTTTAAGGTCGTAATCGAAGCCAGCTACCGTGGCAACAATGCTTCGCTCAGCGAAATCTACGCTTACGGATTCTAAAGGCAGACGTTCTGCTGGAAGGCTCTGAGTATACAGCAGAGGGCGAGTCAAAATTAAGAAGTATTATTTAAACTCCCCTCCTTCTGGAAGGAGGAGAGTTTCAGATACTTTTGTTTTGACTCACCCTCTTTTATTTTGCCGATGGAAGTTTTTATATCTTTGCATTATAGAATACGATTAAACGATTTTTCTTTATCATGAAAAACAGGCTGATTACTTTGCTGCTGGGGCTGTTCTTTGTTTGGGCTCCAGTGATTCCGGCCGCTGCCCAGGTATCCTTTGGCAAAGCCGGTAAGTTTAACGACGGATGGCTGTTCACGCTCTCCGACGATTCGTTGATGTCCTCTACCGACTACGATGACGCCCGCTGGCGCAGGCTCGATTTGCCTCACGACTGGTCGGTTGAACATCATTTGTCACCTTCGCTGGCCAGCTGTACCGGCTATCTGCCCGGCGGCGTGGGCTGGTATCGCAAGCATTTCCGTATCGACGACGATGCGGCACGTCATTACATCTACTTCGAGGGTGTATACAACCGCAGCGAAGTCTATCTGAACGGGCATCTGCTGGGCAAGCGTCCGAACGGTTACATTTCCTTCATGTACGACCTGACTCCTTATCTGAAGGAAGGCGACAACGTGCTGGCGGTACGCGTGGACCACAGCCGGTCGGCCGATTCGCGCTGGTACACGGGTTCGGGCATCTATCGCGACGTGTGGATGGTGTCGGCTCCAGAGGTTCATTTTGCACAATGGGGCATTGGCTGGCATGCCGTTTCGCTGACCGATCGCAGGGCGGTGATTGCCGTTGACGTGGAGGTGGAAAAGCATGTGGAGGCCACAGGACGGATGGAAGTGCGGACGGCTTTGTTTGATGCCGAAGGCCGTTGTGTGGCTCAGACTTCCGGACGTGTGACTGACGGTAAGATTGGGCTTTCCAAACAGACGTTAACCTTACGGGTGAACCGTCCTAATCGGTGGAACCTTGATACACCTTATTTATATACGTTGAAAACGGAATTGCTGTCTGACGGCAAACGTCTGGACGGCAGCGAAACGAAAGTCGGACTGCGTACGCTGGAGTTCGACCCCGACAAAGGATTTGCGCTGAATGGTCGTTGGATGAAGGTGAAAGGCGTCTGCCTGCATCACGATGCCGGTGTGCTGGGTGCCGTAGTACCGCCCGAAGTGTGGGAACGCCGTCTGCTCAATATTAAGCAATATTTAGGTGCCAATGCTATCCGTCTGAGCCATAACCCGCAGGCTCCTGTTGTGTATGATTTGTGCGACCGTCTAGGCCTGCTTGTAATGGATGAGGCTTCGGACGAGTGGGAGTTTCCCAAGCGGAAATGGGTAAAAGGTTGGAATAAGGGAGAACCGGTTTTCCAAGGTTCGTTCGACTTCTTCGAAGAATGGATTGAGCGCGATGTGACGGACATGGTACGGCGCGACCGCAATCATCCTTCCGTTTTCCTGTGGAGCATAGGTAATGAGGTGGACTATCCGAACGATCCTTATTCACATCCGATATTGGATGGAAGTACCATTAATCAGCCCATGTTTGGTGGCTACAAGCCCGATGCTCCCGATGCCATGCGTATCGGCGTCATTGCGCAGCGGCTGGCTGCTTGTGTGAGGGCGGTGGACACAAGCCGTCCGGTGACAGGTGCTTTGGCTGGTGTGGTGATGTCCAACCAGACGGCTTATCCCGAAGCTGTCGACGTGGTGGGCTACAACTACACCGAAAACCGTTATGATGAAGACCACGCCACATACCCCGACCGTGTCATCTACGGCAGCGAGACGGGTTCGGGCATTGATGCTTGGTATGCTGTGAAGAATAAAGACTTCATATTCGGTCAGTTCATCTGGACCGGTACCGACTATCTGGGTGAGGCCGGTGCATGGCCTTCACGTGGATTGGGAACCGGATTGCTTGATTTTTCCAGTCTTCCGAAGCCCCGCGGACATCATCGTGCTTCGCTGTGGTGCGAACATCCGGTGACCTACATCGGCACCTATCCCAAGGCCGACTATCTGTCGCCCGATGCCTGGGACATCTGGAACTACGAACCGGGGCAGATGGTGCGCGTGGTGTGTTACACCAACGCTCCGCAGGCACGCCTGCTGCTCGACGGCAAGGAAGTGGGAGCCCTGAAACCTTACGACCCGCAAAGCGGCATCATCCATTGGGACATTCCCTATCAGGCAGGCGAACTGCGTGCCGAAGGTTGCGACGAGGCGGGCCAGGTGCTGTCGTCCTATAGCATCCGTTCGTCTGGTCGTCCGTATGCTATCCGTGTCAGTGCCGACCGCACGTCGCTGTCGGCCGACCGTGCTACGGCCCATCTGACGGTAGAAGTGGTCGACGAACAAGGCATCGTGGTGAAGCTGGCCGACAACGATATTCGTTGCACCATCGAGGGTCCGGCACGTCTCCTGGGACTTGAAAACTCGAACAACAGCGACATGAGCGACTACACCGCCCGCCATCGCCGCGTATTCCAAGGCCGTCTGCTGGCTTACGTGCAGACTACGGGGCAGAAGGGCGACGTGCGCATCCGTTTCACTTCGCCTTTGCTTCAGGGAGCCGAAGTCCTGCTTCGGGCGGAATAGGCTTCGACTGCGAACAACACTTGCATGGCTCGCGAGCAACACTTGCACGGCTCGCGAGCCGTACTTGTATTATTCGTGAACATTGCTTGTTACGTTGAATTACTATTGATGTTACACTGCTAAAGTAGGTAGTTACGAATGAAAAGTGAATAATGAAAAATGAAAAACGGGTGAAGGATGGATACGCGGACGACGCGGAGAGGGACGGACGAACACGGATAAGCATGGATAAAAAGGAGAAAAGGGAAAATTAATAATTAAATCCGCGTTCATCCGCCTCGTCCGTGTAGTCCGCGTATCCATCATTCACCACAATTCGTTTATATTCAGATGCTTGCGGTGAAACTTCACCCGACAGGCTCTTGCACTCATCACGGCTGTAGAAACGGCCTGTTTTTCCCTAGTTAGGAAAAATTTTTTTTCTAACTGGGAAATAATTTTTTCCTAACTGGGAAAAAAACTTGCAAAACTGGCATC
>NZ_JAULLJ010000018.1:0-82870 GCF_030518095.1 Bacteroides sp. ET489 | reverse complement strand
AGTAGGTAGTCGCCGTTTTAGTAGAAGCCCCTTCGGAGAATTCCGGAGGGGCTTTTTTATTTTCTATCCACATACACACAGGAACTTTTCTTTTCCTCAGGCACGGATGCCACGGAAAGACACGGGAAAGCCGCGCCTGAAAAACGATAATCCCGCATGTTATTCTTTTGAATTGTGCTTCCCAAATACGCTAACTGTGCCGTTTCAATGCACTGCCTGCTGCACTGTTAGTGCACCAACTGTTGCACTGCGAGTGCACTGACTACTGCACTGCGAGTGCAATAATTGGTGCACTCGCTGGGGATAACTGGGGAGTTTTAGAAGGATAGTAGGCATTCATTTCTTTCTTTTCAGATCTCTTTCTCCCTTCAGAAAGCAGGTTGTCAAAAGGATAACTGATGCCTTGTCGTTCCTTTAGTTAACGGCTACTCTTATCCGATAAATTGTGGCTTGGAAAATGAAGGACTCATAGTTGTTTGTTTAGGGGATTGAGATAAGAGCTGACTGCGTAATAAAAGAACGGGAGAAAATAGAGCTTTTAACTATATTTTCTCCCGTTCTTTTGATGAATTCTTGTGATGTCGTTATTTCTTCTGGCTCTTCTTTTTCAGTCCTTTGTAAGCAATGAAGGCTATTGCCAGAATAGCCAATGCCAGAATGCAATATCCTATTTCATGGCTGTATTTGGTTGCCATGACATAAACATCGTTGGTGGTTTTCAGATCTGTGAAGCGGTATATCAGGTATCCTAATGTCGCCAATATTGCGTTCCAGATTCCGGCTCCCAAGGTAGTGTAGAGCAGGAATGGTCCCATTTTCATTCCGGCCAGTCCGGCGGGGATACTGATAAGCTGGCGTACAGCCGGTATCAATCGTCCGAAGAAAGTAGAGGCTGCACCGTGCTTGCGGAAATATTCTTCGGCATGGCGTACTTTTTCTTCATCGATCAGGCACATGTGACCGAAACGGCTGTTGGCAAATTTATAGACGATGGGACGTCCAAGCCATTTTGCCAGGTAGTAATTGAGCAATGCTCCCAAGTCTGCTCCTATGGTTGCAAAGACTACGACCAGGATTATGTTCATACTATCGTCTGCCATGGCTTTCCATGCAGCCGGTGGCACTACTGCTTCAGAGGGGAAAGGTATAAACGAACTCTCGATAGCCATAAAAATAGTGACTACCCAATAATTCAGGTTTTCCAATACCCATTTGAGAAGTTCTGCTACTGATTCCATTTTTTTTTCTTCTACTTGGTTTTAACGGTTTATTTTAGTGATTCAAAAATATCTTTCATGATTTTAGCCATTTCCTCCCGCTCATCTCCGTTCATCATCTGCTGTAATTCTTTCAACTCATCTTGGCTGATGGGTTTCTTACAAAGCTGGTTGTACTTCATAAAATTCTCTTTATCATGCAATATCAGATAAATGGAGGTTAGTCTTTCGTTGATACCTTCGTAATCGGGAGCATCTTTTTTGACGTGCTCGAAGGCTACTCGTGCATATTCTATCTGATTGATTTCCATACAGATGAGTCCTATTTCGTTCCAAGTCTCCGGATAGGGGGCGATTTTCAGCGCCCTGGCCCATTGCTTGATTCCCTGTTCGGGATTTCCATCTTCCATATAAATTCGGCCGGATATCAGATAGTTCTCCACATCATTCGGATCGGTTCCTATGGCTTTGCGGCTATATTGGTAAGCTTTCTCTTTTTCTCCCATTTTGAAGAGGCAGAGGGCAGCATTGGAATACAGCATGGCTAGTGGAATAGTCTTTTCCTCGTAACTGTCTATGGCAGCTTTAAGATAGTGATAGGCTTGCTCCCATTCATTTTGGCTGATATGTCCCATGGCAATGAAGGTATAGACAAAGTCATGAGTCAGCACTTGCAGTTCTTCGGCTTTCCGGTAGCTTTCCAAGGCTTTCTTGTCGTTTCCAAGCTGGTAGAACGAATGTCCTTTGACTACGTATGCTTCGGCAAATTCGTCGTCGGATATGATGGCATAGTCGCAGGCATCGATAGCCTTGTCGTACTGTTGTTGCTCGAAATAACATCGTGCCAAGCCAAACCAATAAGGGGCAGAATAGGGATTTTTGTCTATCAGTTTATTGTAGTATACGGCTGCTTCGTCGAACTTGCGCTCTCCATACAGGCAGTCGGCCACTACAGCCAAATAGGCTTCATCTTCATCATAAAGTCCCTTTCCTATCTCTAGCCATTGTGAGGCCTTCTGCGAATACCCCATGTCATTGTAGAGGTAAGCTACCTCAATAATGTTGGCCAGTTCCTCTTTGTCTTTAATGGTGTTGATCAGCTTTTCAGCTTCTTCCAGTTTACCTTCGCCCATCAGTATGTTGGCCTTCAGTATTTTTACCTCGGAAGAAAAATCGTCGGTGATTCTTTCGACTATTTCTTTGGCCTTTCCACGACGTTGAGTATCCAGGAACAGGTAAGCCCGCTCCACCAACAACGCAGTGTTGTTGGGGTGCAGGCTCAGTCCATATTCAGTGGTTTCCAGAGCTGTCTGAAATTTATTCCGCATGGCATACCAGTCCGCCAAGTCCGCCAGGTCGTCCGCATCCATATAGATGGGCATTCTTTCCCTTTGGGCTTTTTCGTATTGTTCTGCCAGTTCGTACAATTCTTTGTCTCTTCCAGACAGTAGGTTTTTTCTGTTCATCAATAGTAATAACTCCTTTTTGATTTATTTGTTGATTTTTCCCCAAGTATCTTTCAGTCCTACAGTTCGGTTGAAGACCATCTTCTCGGGAGTAGAGTCCTTGTCTACATTGAAGTAGCCGATACGTTGGAACTGCAGATAGGTAAGAGGCTTCATGCCGGCTGCAAACTTTTCGATGTAGCAGCAGGGCAATACCTGAAGCGAGTCGGGATTGATAATTTCCTTCATGGCGGTCAGTGCATCGCAGTTTTTAGCTTCGCGAATGGCAGCCAGTTCATCGCGTGGGTTCTCCACTTTCCACAGGCGGTCGTACAGACGAACTTCTGCTTCCAGACAGTGTGCACAGCTTACCCAGTGGAGTGTACCTTTTACTTTTCGGTTGGCACCCGGCATACCGCTTTTCGAGTCAGGATCATATTCGCAATATACCTCTACCACT
Source organism: Bacteroides sp. ET489 (assembly GCF_030518095.1). Lineage (NCBI taxonomy): Bacteria > Pseudomonadati > Bacteroidota > Bacteroidia > Bacteroidales > Bacteroidaceae > Bacteroides > Bacteroides sp. ET489. The sequence continues at coordinate 79,748 of NZ_JAULLJ010000018.1, read as the reverse complement.
TCGCCGGCTTCGTTTTTCTTGCATCCGGTACATTTTACGATATAGGCATTTTTCAGACGTACTTCCTGTCCGGGAGTCATGCGGAAATACTTTTTCGGAGCATCTTCCATGAAGTCTTCGCGTTCCATCCACAATTCGCGGCTGAATTCGATCATGTGACTGCCTTCTTCGGGATGTTCCGGATTGTTGATGGCTTCCAGTTCTTCTACCTGTCCTTCCGGATAGTTGGTGATAACCAGTTTTACCGGATTCAGTACAGCCGAAATGCGGGTTGCACGGTCGTTGAGGTCTTCGCGTACGGCACTTTCCAGCAATGCAAACTCGTTGAGTGCATCGTAGGTCGTGTAGCCAATCTTGTCAATGAACTTATGGATTGATTCCGGTGAGTAGCCACGACGGCGGAAACCGCAAATGGTCGGCATACGGGGATCGTCCCAACCGTTGACAAGTCCTTCTTTTACCAAGGTCAGCAAGTTACGCTTGCTCATGAGTGTATAACTCAGGTTCAGTTTGTTGAATTCGTACTGACGGGGACGGTTGTCTTCCAGATCTTTTCCTTCCTTCAGCCAGTCCACGAACAAGTCGTACAGCGGACGGTGTACCACAAACTCCAGTGTACAGAGCGAGTGGGTCACGCCTTCGAAGAAGTCGCTTTGACCGTGGGCGAAGTCGTACATTGGATATGCTTTCCATTTTGTTCCCGTACGGTGGTGCGGATGTTTTACGACGCGGTAAATGATCGGGTCGCGGAAGTGCATATTGGGGTTAGCCATATCTATCTTGGCACGCAGCACCATGGCTCCTTCTTCTATTTCTCCATTGTTCATTTTCTGGAACAGCTCCAGATTTTCTTCAATGGGACGGTTGCGGTACGGACTTTCCACACCCGGTTGTGTAGGTGTACCTTTCTGGGCAGCAATCTCTTCGCTGGATTGTTCGTCGATGTATGCTTTTCCTTCTTTAATCAGCCGTATGGCAAAATCCCAAAGTTGCTGGAAGTAGTCGGAAGCATAATATTCGTTTCCCCACTGATATCCCAGCCACTTGATATCTTCCTTGATGGCTTCTACATATTCTACATCTTCTTTAGTCGGGTTGGTGTCGTCAAAGCGCAGGTTGCACACACCACCATGAGCAGCTGCAATGCCAAAATCGAGGCAAATTGCTTTAGCGTGTCCGATGTGAAGATAGCCGTTAGGCTCTGGCGGAAAACGTGTCTGTACTCTTCCTCCGTTTTTACCTTCTTTCAAGTCGTTCTCTACTATCTGCTCAATGAAGTTCAAGCTTTTCTTTTCGCTTGTTTCTTCGCTTTTCATTTCTGCCATAATTGTATCTTTTCGTAGTTTTCACTATTTTCAACTTTGCAAAAATACGACTAATTTTTTGGTATATTGCTATTTTGCAGGAATTATATCCGTGCTTTTTTATGATTTCCTGAAGGGGGGAGCAGCATCAGTAGTCTATGAAGTGCCTGATGGTGTCGGGCTATTGTCATTTCCGGTTGTAAACGGTGGAAAAGTATCCAAGGGGGATGTAACAGAAATGTAACACTTTTGTAACAGATCTTTCAAAATGCAGTCATATCCTCTTAACATCCGCTCTGTTTCTTTGCATATCCAATGTAATAGGCTTAACTTTCGCAAGTTTTGGTTTCACCGAAACTTACAAGAGTTAAAGGGGGAGAAGAAGTGACCGTTCTCCGGTGGAGTTTGGAAGTTAAAGGTCGGTAGAACAGGTTACGACTGATTTCCGCACTATTGGCTTTGAATACTATAAATTCTTAGCTTCCAATGGAATATTGAAACAGAAACTTAAATAAATCATCAATTATAAAAACAAAAAAGTTATGGTAAAATTTATCGAATCGGAACTCGTCTTGCTGAAAAAGGAGATAGAGGAGATGTGGAATCTGGTGTACAACCAGCTTGACAGGGCAGGAGAAGCAGTACTTACTCTTGACCGCGAACTGGCACAGCAAGTGTTGGTCCGTGAACGTCGTGTCAATGCTTTGGAATTGAAAATAGACAGCGATGTCGAAGATATCATTGCTTTGTACAATCCGGTAGCAATTGATTTGCGTTTTGTGCTGGCCATGCTTAAAATCAATACCAATCTGGAGCGGTTGGGCGATTTTGCAGAAGGTGTAGCACGTTTTGCCATTAATTGTAAGGAGCCAGCGTTGGATGCCGAACTGATCAAGAAACTTCGTTTGGAAGAAATGATCAAACAAGTACTTTCGATGCTGGAACTGGCCAAAAAAGCTCTTCAGGAAGAAAGTCAGGAGTTGGCTACCTCTGTTTTTGCTAAAGACAACCTGCTGGATGAAATCAATGCCGAGGTGACGGCAATTCTGGCCGATTATATAGTGAAGCATCCCGAAAGTGCATTGACTTGTTTGAACCTCATCAGTGTGTTCCGCAAACTGGAACGTTCGGGCGACCATATTACAAATATAGCCGAGGAAATTGTTTTCTTTATCGATGCGAAGGTATTAAAACATAGCGGACGCACGGATGAAAACTATCCCCGTTAATATAGGAAAGAAAACAGTTTTTTAGGATAATTTTAGTGTTTCAAGAAAAAAAATCTTATATTTGTTCCTTGAAAAAGGTGCGGATGTAGAAAATTGCTTTCAAATGATAACAAATCCAAAAGTTTTCTCAAAAAGATGTTATAAGACATGTTTTTTAATTTGGCTGGTATCTCGAAAAGCCGCTATATTTGCATCGTTATCCTGAAAACAATCTTTTTACCTTAAAAAAAAACTAATACCTATTGAAAACTGAAAAAGGTGGCTTTGTGAAAAGCTGCCTTTTTTGTTGCCCCTTCTTTTAGTCAGAAAAGAAAAAATGTCTATCTTCGCAAAGTATAAATCTTAATAATAATAGGTGAGTTTGTTTGTTGATAAGTTCCAGGAGTTTTCAAGCTGAAGCAAAATAACTTATAATTTTACAAACTTAAAAACCAAAGAATTAAATACTTAGTATATGTTTTCCGGAATCGTAGAAGAATGCGCCAAGTTGGTGGCGATGGTAAAAGAGCAGGAGAATGTGCATTTCACTTTCACATGCTCTTTTGTAAATGAGTTGAAGATTGACCAGAGTGTGTCTCACAACGGTGTATGCCTTACGGTAGTCAGCATGACCGATGATACCTATACGGTAACAGCCATGAAGGAAACGCTGGACCGCTCCAACCTCGGTTTGTTGCAGGTAGGCGATGAAGTGAATGTAGAACGCAGCATGATGATGAACGGACGTTTGGACGGACATATCGTTCAGGGCCATGTCGATCAGACTGCTACCTGCATTGATGTTAAGGATGCTGAAGGCAGTTACTATTTTACCTTCCGTTATGCCTTTGATAAGGAGATGGCGAAGCGGGGCTATATCACTGTCGACAAAGGCTCGGTGACAGTAAACGGTGTCAGTCTGACGGTGTGCAACCCTACCGACGATACCTTCCAGGTTGCCATCATTCCTTATACATTCGAACATACCAACTTCCATGCCATCCGGGTAGGAAGCGTAGTCAATTTGGAGTTCGATATTATAGGAAAGTATATCAGCCGGATGATACAGTATTGAGGCTTTACCCAGGAGGGGATTTCAAGATGAAAGCAGGTTGAGATTTACTATCAACCTGAACTTGATAGGTGAAACCTAAATTTTAATGATAGATATGTTAGCTGAATCCGATTTTCTCCGTTTAGTCGAGGCGCGGCAGAGCGACCGTGCTTACGATGTGTCGCGTCCGGTGGAGCAGGAGAAGCTGGAACGCATATTGCAGGCGGCACGTCTTTCGCCGTCGGCCTGCAATGCGCAACCGTGGAAGTTTGTCGTCGTTACCGATCCCGAGCTGGCCGCAGCAGTCGGAAAGGCTACCGCCGGACTGGGCATGAACAAGTTTGCCCGCAACGCGCCGGTTCATATTCTGGTGGTGGAGGAATCCATGAATTTCACTTCCTTCCTAGGTGCCAAGATAAAAGATAAATATTTCCCGCTGATCGACATCGGCATTGCTGCCGCCCATATTGTGCTGGCAGCCGAGAGCGAAGGACTTGGGTCGTGCATTTTGGGCTGGTTCGACGAGAAAGAGATTAAGAAGCTGACCGGTATTCCTTCAGGCAAACGGTTGCTGCTTGACATCACAATCGGATATCCCGTGAAAGAAAAACGCCGGAAGTCGAGGAAACCGGCAGAAAAAGTCATCAGTTACAATCATTATTAAGGTTGGGTATTATAGCCCGATCATTTCCCAGTTAGAGAAACATATCTCTCTGATTGGGATTTTTTTTCCTGACGGGAGTAAAAACAAGCCATACCGCATTGGGCAGTATGGCTTGACAAACAAAACAAACAATCACACTTATCGCACTGATAAGTGCTGCCAGTTCCAGCTTCTCTAAGCCATGAACAGGCTTGCGCGTCACCTCACGGTGACTTTTTTCTGTACCACTCTGTGTTCTCTGTGGTTGAGTAACTCAAAATCCTAAAAAGCGGCTTATCTCTTCAAAAGCAGCATCTTTCAGCAATACCTTCTTCTCTCTGTCCAGCAAGTAGAGCGAAGGCATGGCTTTCAGGTCGTATAGTGCATCGGTTTTCACCGCCTCGCGGTCGGTGCCTATCATCCAACCTTCGGGCATATCGGTCAAGGCTTTGCGCCAGGCCGTTTCGTTGCCTTCGGTATAAATGGCCAGCACACTTATCTCTCCTGCCTGCACAGCTTCGGCCAGTTTCGTGCTGGCTGTCATCTGCCCCAGTACGGCGTGGCACGACTCACATTCCGGGTCGTAGAACACTAACAGTAGGCGGTCGCCCTTCACCGGTGTGGCAGCCAGCGTACAGCGGTTGCCGTCGGGCAGGTAGTAGGTGAAGTCTGTTGCCCGGTTGCCCGGATTATTCCGTTTCAGCAGGCTTAGCCTGAAGCCGAATCTCGAAACTTGTGCATCCCCTTTGGGGAATTCCTTGATCAGTGCTTCCAGATACATCCCATACAAGTGTTCGTTGTAGAAAGGCGAATTCGGATTGTAGAGGTAATCATCCGCCATCTTCATCAGCACTGGACATGCATAAGTTGAAGGAATAAACCTCCTGCACCAGTTCTCCATGCTTTCACGCGTCAGTTCGTCCGGCGTTGTGCCATCTGCCAGCAGGGCGATGAAGTTCACGAAGCCCTGTTCGGTCACGTCACGGTTGTCCACCAAGGTGGTGTCGGCAAAGTCGAAACGCTCCCAATAGTGGGTGAGGAGGTAGGACTTGCGGGCTTCGGGTTCCGTCAGGGTAGTGGGGATGGTGGGGAAGGGGAACTGTGCCTGTTGCTGTACGACGGTAGAGTCCGTATGGGTACGTTCTTTTGCTTCTGCCGTATCCGGCTTGGTATGACAAGAAGTAAGGAGTAATATGAGTCCAATATATATATAATATCTAATCATAATCGTAAAAACTAATTTTTCGGGAATGCATATCCGTCGGGTACGTCACGAACACAACGAATACGGAAGGTTTTTGATGTCAAATTACTATAATTAGGATTTTCAGAACCATATCCGCCACCCCCAGGACAATAAATCAATGAAGAACGGGCAAAACCAAATCGCACATTCAAATTACTGAATTGCGTACAACATGCCGCAATAAAAGATCCCGAATTATTAGAGTAACATTCATCCAATAATCCGGCTGCGTTCATTGCAGAAAGTTCCACCAGGTTAGGAACACGCCAATCGCTATATCCACCCTCTGAATACTTCTCATCCTCACATGGATTTAGCATTGTTCCATCAAAAGTATATACTTTTTGTTGTCCATTTTCATTTACTGTAACTGTACCCTTATAACCTATTATATCACCTAATCGATAAGTTTCTTCTAAATATTCATCTGCAACAAAAATACCTTGAGAAAATGAATTTTCAGGTTTATCTTCATTATGTACGCTTAAAGATCCATCTACACGTTGACGATATAGATTAGCTACTAGGCGATCCTTAAATTCAATAGATTTTGGATAGGTATTTTCATGATAAATAAATGATGGATCCGACTCTACAAATGGAGTACTGATATCGTAATCATTACTTGTAGAAGGAAGAGAACGGATACATCGTATGGGTTTGGCAGCCCAATTTCCTGTATAATCAGCTCCATCAACACCATATGAACCTCTTTCTACAGCCCAATATACCCGCTTGTCATCTTGATTACTACTTGTGAAATAAAGTGAACCATCCCAAATATAACTTGTTGCATATCCTTTATGTACCATTGTATATTTATCGCCCATATATAATTGGGCAGCATTAGAAAGGGCATTAGAACCAATGCCAATGCGAATATACTCATTTATTGATGGCAAATACCAACGAACTTCGTTTTCGTCAATAACTCCATTACCATTTAAATCTCTGTTACGTGATAAACAGGCAAAGTAAGCACCACCTATACCAGTATCTCCATCTGATTCCTCACGAGTACCTTCATAAACACTAACCGGAAGTTTATGATTTATGCGATCAGAACCTATTGATCCAAGCCATCCATTATACTTTGGAACAATAAATGTTTCCCAGTTTTGTGGCAGACCACCTAGTAATTGTATTTGATTACTTCGACCATCTGTGTCACTTAGTCCTGTCGTTACTGAACCGCCAAAACGAATATGAGGTGTTTCATTATACGTTTCTATACCAAAACCATTCATTTGCAATGTTCTAGAATTATAAAATGTCTGCATAGAAAGTTGCGAGATATACGAATAAATTGTACTGAAAGAACTATTACCATCTTTAGACACATTCGAACTCATAGCGATAATCATCTCCCTAGGCATTTTATTGGTAAATACTGACCAATTAGTAACACGTTCCCCTGTCAGTGGATGACGTAAATAATAATACTCATTTACAAATGCAGTAAAACGTGCTACATATTCATTTTCAGTGTTTGTAGTGACAGTTATACCTTGACCCGAATTAAATATATCATTTGGCTGACTGTCACTGGGATAACCTTCACCTCTGTCTGCTGTGGATACAGATTTCTTTTTATAAATCTTCTTAACAACATTTCCCATAGCCACAATCACATCATACACATCCATAAGATATCTTGCTTTATCTGCGACTACTTCTCCACCATAAAAATACTTATTAGTCAAATTATCCAAATTCTCTCTACTCCATTCAGAAACTCCTGGATATTTTGCTATTTCAGTATTCGATTGCGGCCAAAATTCAATCCACTTGTAGTCAAAGCCCTTTAAGTTATCAGTTGTATTGCCAGGACCATTCAAAACCGCATCCTTTTTACTTAGTACATTAACACTAGCCTTCATCGCATCAGCGTAAATCTGATACGGTTTCAGAGTTCCACGTTTATTCTGAACTGTATACGGTTTATCTGACGTTTCAGTTGTATTAGTATAATCCATTGCCTCAGATTGGATAACCAAAATCAAATTATTTGCAATAGCTTTATTGATATCATCATCTAATTGAGTATTATTATATTCACCAAGACTATTTCCATTAACCTGAAATGACTGTATAGCCTTAGCAATTTGTGAAAGATTATACTCTAAATATATTTGTTCGTAATGAGCATCCAACTCATACGAATAAGTCGATGCGTCGTAAGTAAAAATCTGACCTTCTGCACCTTGTTGATATTCTTCGTCTGTTTCTTTTTTTGCTTCTGCTATAATTTTATCGACTCCCTTCACTGTAATTGTATAAGTATAGCTGCTATTCCGTTCTATGGAAAAGTTTCCCATAGAACCGGTTGAGCTGAAATCCCCTAAATGAATGGTATAACTGACATTTCCTGTATAATCTTTTCCATCAGTACCGATACCGCTGTATGTTCCACTAATCACTACAAAAGTACTGTTCTGTGGTGCATTAATCCAAGTTTTTTCCTCTGCTGTAGAACCTGGAGAACCCGTCCATTTATCACGATCAGCATATTTCATATTACTCTTATCGGTATTCAAAACTTTCGTTTCCTGAATGTTTTCCGGCATATAAAACGAAAATGAATAAAAACCTTCACTCACAGACGGTACATTGGATGAAGCATAATGAATATACTTAATACCTGATTCATCTTCAGAAAAAATATTTTCAGTAAATTGTTTCTCCTTATTTGTCAGATAACTTTTTATTGGAATGTTATATACACGATAGGAAGACGGTATAAAAGTAGCATCAATATCATTACCATACTCATCCTTAGGTTTTTCAACTATTTTAAACCTAATCTTTGCCATAGCACGATCCATCTTAACAATCACATTATTCTCAGTGCCATTAGAAGTTACAGAACCATCAGCTCTAAATTCTATATTCTCATTATACCCTGACATTAACATTAATGAAGACGAAACAATCTGAATGGGCTGCATATCGCTATTTTCATAAAGAGCACTCCGCAGATTAATGATTTGATCTTTGATCTCTTCAAACGATAAACTACCTCCTACTACATCTTCCTGTTTAGCTGTCAGTTCCCAAAAGCCGCCATCCCCGGCCGCAGCACTGGTATTGGCAACAGCTATCAGTTTCTTTTTACCAGTCGTAGTTTTAAAACGAACATTGTATAAAACCCCGCCATCAACAGTTTGAGCTTTTTCAAAAGTAACTTTATAACTTTCATCCGTTGCACGTGAAGAAACGTAGTGTTCATACGTTCCGTCCTCATGGAAAACAAAGATTGCCAAATTGGTTATATCAGACAAAGAATTATCAGCCCTTGTGTCTATCGTCACATCCGCAGCCGGCGTTCCCGACAAAGTTAGGGTTACAGTGACCGGCAGCCCTTCCACCACTTCACCGTTGTTCTTCACCAGTTCATCGTCTTTACATCCGGACAAGGCAAAGCCGACAAAGCCCATCCACAACAGACAAGTATATATCGTATGTAATATTTTCTTCATATTCGTTATAGTTTTATTCAAAAGCGGGAACTTCCATCTCATGTTCAGTCCATGAGTTAATTTGGCAATATGTATCCAACTCTATTTCTTTCATTCGCATATAAAGTTTATACCATGTATTCCTCTCTATCTTAGGCAAGTAAATGGTCTGTTCGTAATCAGAACCATTAAAATTATATTTCACTGTAAGATTATATCTCATTCCTGGATTCACTATTTCGGTCACAAACTGTTCATCTCCATACGTGTTTTCCAACAAATAAGGATTATCAAAATCTATTTTTGTAAACGAAGACTTTACACTTTCTATGTCCGTTGGCAATTCTGTCGTATAAGAAGTTGCAATCGTAACGCCCCCACTATTACCACTCAACAAATCACGATTTGCTGTATAGTCAATAATATCATTATCTACAGGAGTAAACAAGTACCCTTTATCAGGAACCTTATTCAAAGTAAAACTCTTGATAATCAGTTTACTGGAAGAGGTTCGCTTAGTACAGTAGAGTTCCAACTTTGCCACACACCTCGTAGCATTAATTGAAGCGTCAAATATTATTTTGTTGCCTTCAACAGACGAAAATGTAGCTGTACCCTCACCTGTCATCGGCACTTTGTTATCACCCTTATATTCAGTCAGGACGAACATTTTTCCTTTAAGCTCATCTAACGTTTTTACATCAGAAAAATATTCAGGGGTTGTACTATCTGCATAAGGTTGATTTAAAACTAAGTAAATCTTAAGTTTTTCATTCTTATTTATATTCTCTGCTTCTATTTCGGTCTGTAAAGTGGTTTGGATATCTATTCCTTCAGTTCCTACAGGAGTCCATACATTCTGACTGCTTACAACGTATGTAATGAAATTATCATTCTCATCAAAAATCCATAGCCGTATGATATCTGGCTCAGAGCCATCGGGTAGCAATTCATCCGCTCTCGTCGTAATATCCAAATTCAGCGTGATGGTCCGTTCCTGTGCAGAAGGTTCTTCCGCGGAGGGGGACGCATCGCCGCATCCTGCCAGGATGAGCAGCATGAGCCACGTTGCTATGGATATTATTTTATTCATATAATTTTAGTTTTTAAGTTCTTAAGTTTGTTAGTTTTTAAGTTCTTAAGTTTGTTAGTTTTTAAGTTCTTAAGTTTATTAGTTCGTTAGTTTTTAAGTTTGTCAGTTTTTCAGTCAACAACTCAAAAACTCAACAACTTAAAAACTCAAAACTTAAATTCTATAAATCTACATTCTGCACCCGTTTACTCCATCCCAGCACACCGATCGATACGTTGGCATAAGCCCAACTGCCGTCGGAGAGGAAGAAGGTAAGGTCGTAATCGTAGCCGCGGTCCAGGAATTCCTGGCGGGAGTAGCGGTGCAGCTCGTCGTAGTTGCACAGGCGGCCGAGCAGGTCGGGCAGGTTGACTTCGATGACTCGTTTGCCGGTTTCCTTGTGCTCTACTACCAATACCTCGTCGTCGGCCATGTCGTCGTGGGCAAAGATGCGCGAAGTCATGAAGTCGGCATGTCCCATGTTTCCTACTGTCGAAGCACGGCTGCTGACATCAGGGTCTTGGGTATTCCACGTGACATAAGGTGTACACAGGGCCTTGATATCGGGGTCTTCGGAGTTGTCATGGTTCAGCCGGATGTTGCCGCCGGTGATGTAAAGGTTGTAGTCGTCGATGTCCATTGCAGCGGGGTCGTCCACGTCGCGCAGGGTGACGCTGATGTAATTGGTGTTTCTGACCAACGACAGGGTGTGATAGGCATACTGTCCTTGTCGCACTTCGACAGGCTGGTCGGATATGGAATGCCAAATGGTATCCAACGGTTCGCCCTGGTGGTTGACTACTCCGACACCGTCGTACAGGCGGTTATGGTCGAGGGTAATCTGCAGGTCTTCCATGCGACTGTTCTCGTTCATTTCCGTACGCATGAAGCTGCCTCTCTGGTCGTCGCTTTTACACTGATGTGCCAGTGCCACGAAGCGGTATTTCCCGTCGGGAAGGTCCAGATACATGTTGTAGCCATACTCCCGTAGGGGTTGGAACTCGTCGTCGTTGGCTTCGGTAAGGCTGTCGATGTAGTTGCCCTGTTCGTCGAAGATGTAGAGGGTGACTTCGCCTACATGGTCGGCGAAGAGGTCGGAACGATGCAGGTTGTAGTCATAGACGAAGTTGACATACACGCCCCGTTCGCACCCGTCACGATTGTCGAAGATCAGGTCGGTACACGACGTAACGGTCAAGCCCAGCAGTAATCCTGCCAGCCAGCCTGCCTTCAGTATATGTTTGGCACAATGGTTCATAAGTAAATGAGTTTGTTAGTTTTTGAGTTTTTGAGTTTTTAAGTTATTGTGTGATTGGCTTTTAAAGTGAATAAGGCAATGACTTACGAACTCAGAAAACTAAAGAACTAAATACTTGTCAAGTTGTTTTTATCGCTTTATTCAGGTAAATGGCGAGGTGTGTTTATTCACCACAGATTTCCCGGATTGACACAGATTTGTTCTTGAACTTCGGATTGTCCGGTTTCCGTCCGTCTGTGACAATCCGCGTAATCTGTGGTGAATACGAGGCACAGCCTCACACACTATGTTACAGATCTACGCCCTGTGAACGTTTTGCCCAGGAGAGGACGTTGATTTCGCAGTTGATGTAGCGGTGTTCCTTATCAGCCGGTTCTTCCGGAATTACCGGAATTTCAGGATCACCGGGACCACTTACGCTGTTGATTAGCAGTTCGTACCAGTTGTTGCGGAGTACGCCGTAGCGGCCAAGATGATCTTTTTCAGAATAATTATCTAAACTGTTAACACCACTTGCGGGAGTATATTCTTCACCAAAATGCTTGATTAGAGTAGCATAATAATATGTTCTTCCGCCTTTGTAGAAGTTTATGGTTGAGTATTTGTTTAGAATAACATTGGCTTGATCGTCTGATAATTCATTTGGATTAGTTGTACCGCCTGTGATTTGAAATACTTTTTTCAAATCTTCGATATTTTTAATTTCTGCTCCTCCAGCATCCTCTTTTATCGCTAATTTCTCATTTTCTCCCAATTTCACATCTTCTTTACTGCTTGCAGCCAATTCGGCAGTAAGAGCCGCAAGCATGTTCTCTTTGGTATAAATCTGGTTGACGCCATTGCAAGTAAAGAAATCTACTCCATCTGTACCGCTCAGTTTGAAAGTAGCTTTCAATAAGATGCCGGTCAGTTGGTCTTTCTGCATAACTTTAGCAATGGTAGTATTTTCGGCGCAATAAGCAACGGCTTCCAAACCGGCTGTTGTTCCGTTATTGGCAAGTTCTAACCATTTTTGGGGAGCTGAAGTTTCTGACCAAACATTAAAGTTGTTTGTTATTTCTCCAGATTTGACAATAGTATTATAATTGGGATCTATTCCCCAATATGTACGGTAGGGATCAGGCTGAGTTCCTACAAAACGGTTTTCTTTGGATGAAACAGTTGGGTCGGTACTAAAAAGCTTAATCCAATCTTTCCAAGCAGCTTTGTCACCACTTCCAACATTGCGTACCAGGTAGGTTAACTTGTTGGTGTTCTGTAGTTCCCATCCAGTAAATTCAACGGTGGCACCGGCAAATGTTTCACCTTCTTTAATGGTCAATGTATTTGAGGCAGCATTAACTTTGACGTTCACCTTGGCAACCACTCGTTCTACGTAAATGGGATTCGATGGTGCAGCTTCGGCGGTTGGCTTATCGTCATAAACTTTTAATTCTACCAAGGTTGTTATATCTGGATTCCATCCAGTTGTGTTTGTGCTCGTTACGCTAGGCTGTTTAGCGATTGGAGCGTTGGTCATCATGAAATTTCCTTTATTTTCGTTTGCAGTAGTAGAAGCAATTTTAGTCAAATCAGTATTGGATGCTGTTGTAAACAAAGCTGCGAATGTCCCAGAGAATTCAGTTGACGGATTTGTTCCGGCTGCATTATAATTCAGCTTATTGTTGCTTACGCTAAAATAACCGGAATTATTTACGATGGCAAGTGCAAACACTTTTTCGCCCGTACTGGGTTTGGGAACTTCACTGACCACATAGTTCGATTTCGTAGTAATGTTGTCTGTTGAAGTACCTTGGTTTACAAAATTTAGATTAGGTAGTTGTGTAGCCCATTTGTAGGTGGCAGAACTTTCGTCTGCACCGTAAAACAATGCCAAAATAACATCATTCACGTTGTACTCTGCTGCCAATCCATCGTTAAAGTCATCGTTTTCGCTATCGGCTCTTGTCGAAGTTCCCGAAGTACTCGGCAGGTTCAGCGCAATTTTTACATACCCTGTACCATCGGTATTCAAATCGTTACCATTCCCTGAACTCTCATCCAGCGAATCAGAGCAAGCCGCCATCACCAGCGTTGCGGCCATTGTCCAAGCCATGTTTTTAAAAATCTTTTTCATAATCTTTCTTATTTATCGAGTTAATAATTATTTGTTTTGAACTACTTTGTTTTGTTTTAAGGACTTAGGGTTGAGAGTTGAGGGTTGAGGGTTTAGGGTGAATTGTTGACCTTGGTTTTACCCTTAGCCCTTTACCGTTCTGCGTCATTCCTGAGTCTACTTTGCTCTGTCATCCTGAACGGAGTGAAGGATCTGTTATCACGTAGCTTTCGAAGGAGATCCTTCACTACGTTCAGGATGACAGAATGACAATTACGTTATACTCTAAGGCAAAAAGTGTACTTTTTAAAATGGACTCATTTATATTATTCTTCATTCTTCATTCTTCATCCTTCATTTTCAACTATCTTCCTGTTCTCCTCCGCCTCTTTCACTCCTCCTTGCAGCGCCTGTTCCAGCAGCGGGAAGGCTTCGTCGTAGCGGCCTTGCAGCAACAGCGATACGGCGCGGGCGTTGGCTGCCTGCGGACTGTAGCCCGCCTTGTCCAAGTAGGGTTGTGCCTGCTCGGTCAGTCCCTGCTCCAGGAGGGCACAGGCGGCGTTGAGGTTGGCCACTTCGCTGTCGGGGTACATGCGTACGGCTACGTCGAACACCTGCTTGAAGTCGTTGCTGCCCGGTTCGTAGGTCTGTGCCACGGCAAACATCTCGTCGAGGCTGAGGTTCTGCGGGCGGGTGCGAAGCACTTCTTTGGCTTCGTTCACGTTGAAACTGCGTATGGTGTAGTCGATGCGGTAGTCGGTGCGGCGCAAGCCGGGATAGCACTCGGCCAGCAGGGTGGCGTAGGCTTTGGGGTAGCGGCTGCGGATGGCACGCTCTTTGGCGTCGGGTTCCTGGTCGCTGTCTATCAGGGTCAGAATGCCGTCGCGGTCGGCCAGCGTGCTGCCTGCCACGTAGCGGCGCAGGCCTTCCCAGTTTTCGGGCACGAAGTCGGTGACGAACAGCGTGTCGACAAAGCCGTAGCGCGTCTGTACGTACGTCTTCAATGCCCCGGTGCGGCCTTCGGCCAGACGGGTGTTGCTGCGGTAGGTTCCTTCGGGCGAGGCATATCCACGCAAGGTGATGCGGGTGATGCGGAAGTCGCGGTCGTGCAGGATGGTATCGATGGAGGCGTGTATGCGCGCCAGTTCATCGGGGTTGCGGCGGTAGGTGGGGTTGATGTCGGTGCGGTTCACCACGAAGTCCAGATAGGCTTCGCCGCTCAGTGCGCGCCGCTTCTCCACTTCCACTTCGGGAGCAATGTAGGCCAGCCGGGGACGAAAGGCGATGTCGGCCTGCTGCAGCGTCAGCTGGTTGCCCGGTTGCACTTCGCCACAGCCGCAAAGGTCTTCGGTCACGGCCAGACGGGCGGTGTCCATCCAGGGTTGGTAGAGTAGGGTAGTGCGGTAGTTCACAGTCTGTGCCTCGTCTTCCTTGCGACGTATGACACTCCAAGGGCTGTCGGCGTAGTGCCGGCGTCCGTTACGCTCGTAGTAGAGTTGGCGTCTACGGCCCATCACTTCCACCGAGGGCAGTTCGATGTGCTTGCCTTCGGCCTCGAACAGGGGAATCAGGACGATGGAGCGGTTGGACTCTACCTCCATGGTCGAGAGATCGAGTCGCATGGTGATAATGACGCTGTCGCGCAAGCGGCAGACGTCGGTTGCCTCGACCGTTGCACCGCTTTGAAGGGTGTGCTGGGCCATGAGTGGCAGAGCGTCGCCAAGGCATCCCAAGAAAAGGCTATATATCAAAATGATTCGTTTCATGTCTATGATGGTGTCTTT
Source organism: Bacteroides sp. ET489 (assembly GCF_030518095.1). Taxonomy (NCBI): domain Bacteria; kingdom Pseudomonadati; phylum Bacteroidota; class Bacteroidia; order Bacteroidales; family Bacteroidaceae; genus Bacteroides; species Bacteroides sp. ET489. The sequence continues at coordinate 64,626 of NZ_JAULLJ010000018.1, read as the reverse complement.
TTAGTTTGTAGTTTTTTTGAGTTGGAATTATCCGCGTCCGTCCGTCTTTTTCCGTGTTGTCCGCGTATCTCAAAATTTCACCTTATTATATTTAGAAAACATATATCAGATTCAGGGCAGCCTTGGTGGGGCCGAGGTAATGATGCGGTTCGTTGTCCTCCAACTGTTCGCCACATCGCGGGCAAAGGTACTTATCGGCACGGCTGTAGACGTAACCCAAGCCAATGACCCCTTCAAGGCTCCAGCGGCGCGACAGCATCCAGTGGTAACCGTATGCTACACCAATACCCGCCATCCAGCCCTCGAAGCGGTGGCCTTTCAGTTCACCAAAGTCGGTGCCGAAAAGTTTGAAGTCAAGATTGAGGTTGCTGAAGTTGTACACACCTCCCAGCAGATGGGTGCCTACAAAGTGCCCGTTGAAGCGTTCGCACAACCAGTAGCGAAGTTCCGGCTGGATGAGCCAGTGCTTCCACTTCTTGTTGTTGTCGCCGAAGGTCCAGCCATTGAAGTTGGCCGAAAGGTCGAATGTCCATTGGGGTGACAATCCGACTTCTGCTCCAAGGTTTACTGTAGTCGTTGCATCATACAACAAATTCGTCTTTACGGCCCAGTTCTGGGCTGAAAGTGAAATACTGACAAACAGCAAACAAAGCAGCAGGCTTCGTTTCACTATTTTCATGTCCATAACACAATTTTTTTTCTTAGCGGGATGTTGTTTTGTTGTTCCGTTACTTCGTAGGTAATGGATGTATTTTTCAATTTGGTGCAAAGATTGTTTTATTTTTACAAACAAACAAATAAAAGCGATGATTTAACACATATCTTTAACATATTTATACAAGAATGAATGAAGCGCAGGTGAAATAAGCTGAATGAAAGAAATACGGCGTTTCATGCTGTCGGAAGATTAAGCGGTTGTTGGGGGCATTTAACATATTACCGGAGGAGGAAATAAAATGACTGTTTTCACCTTTCACCTTCCGACTGGAGGGGTATGTGTAGGTTTTTACAGGTAAGGTTTCACCATAAATCGTTTATGATTAGCATGTTATGGTGAAAGATGGATACGCAGACTACGCTGATGAGACGGATGAACACGGATTCTAATTATTCACAAAAGACCTTTCACTGAATCAGGGTGAAGCTTTATCTTTCACCATATTCTTCTGTGTATCAGCATAGATGTCTTCTGGTGAAAGCGTGAAGGCATTTTTCTTCTTTTTTATTCTTCATCTGTGTAAGTCCGCCTCCTCAGCGTAGTCCGCGTATCCATCTTTCATCTCGTAAAGTTTCACTTGACAGATGTAACTACCTACTTTAGCCGGACAATATTAATAGTTAGCTGACATAACAAGTAATGCTGGCAAGTTTAACAAACAATCTCCACGAGTCTAACAATCAATCCTACCGAGTATTACAATCAAAGCCCACGAGTATGACTTGCAATTGCCACGAGTATTGCTTGCGTTGCTCGCGAGCCGTGCAAGTGTTGCTTGTGAGCCATACAAGTGTCTCACAAATGTATCAAAGGTGCCGTGCGCAGCCTTTGGGCCTAATCGGAGGGGCGTGAAGCGGCGTCTTTGTTTCTTACGTTGAAAAAGACAGACTGTTTGGAGCGCGGCGACTCTCTGCCTTTTAGCAAAAATGAAGACTGAGTAGTTCCGGAGGTTTGTCTCTTGATTTTTTCTTTTGGTATTTTTTCTTTTGCATCAAGGCAAAAGAAAAGTATAACCGTTACCTACGAAGTAACGGAATCATTCCTTATACAGATTTTATGAAAAGTCTTTTCGTATTGCAACTGTTGGTTGTTGTGGTCTGTAGTTTTAATCTGGTGCGATAATTGTTCTATTCCCGAAATACCTGTGAAAGTATTTCTTTGTTCATTTGTCCGATACGTTCATCAGTGTGTTGCTTGAAGTAGGTTTCTGTAACCTTGACAGATGAATGCCCCATTGCATTACAGATAAGTTCCTGCTGATAGTTGTGATAATTGGCTATGGTGGCCCAACTATGGCGGGCACAGTAACTGCTAAGGCTCCCTTTCACACCGGCCAATGCACCCAGACGCTTCAGTCGTGCATTGAAGCTTCTCAGCGCACTCTGGTACTGACGGTAAGCATCGGCGTCTGTGCCGTTGATAAAGGGGAACAGATAGGGTGAAGATTCGTCCGGCGTCTTCAGTTGTTCGATGAGGCTCATGGCACGCGGCTCTACACGTACCGTCAGCCAGCTTCCTGTCTTACGACGGCGATACATCAGGATATTATCCTGCAAATCGCACTTGCGCAAGTAGGCTATGTCGACAAAAGGGATGCCGCGCAGCATGAACAGCAGCATGAACAGCATTCGTGTCCGCTCAAGGCTACATTCGCGCACAGCAGGTTTCGGTTCATTCAGTTTACGTAGGTCGTTTTCACTGAGGGCACGCTTCACCGTCACCCGTGTGCCCGTGTATACGCCTTTGAACAGGCGGGGACGGCAGACGGCCATTCCGGCATCGACCGCACGCAGGTATACCGCCCGAAGCATACGCATGTAGGTGGAAACGGAGTTCCATTGCAACTGGCGTCCCAACAGATAGTTTTGGAAAGCTTTCAGCCAGAGGGGAGTTACTTCACCGAAGGTGAGCGGCTGACTACGAGTGAAGTCGAGTATGCGATGCAGTGTACTGCGATAGACGTGTGCCGTTCCGAGGCGTCCTTCCGCTTCCAGCTGTTGAATAATCAGGTCCATGTAAGTGGTTAAGTGTTCTTTCTTTTTCATGATTCGTTTCGAGTTTGATAAAGTGCAGATTGTTTAGTGTTTTAGTTTATGCGAAACAAAATAAGAAAAAGAAAGGGAGAGTTGTGCAACGAAGGGGAAAAATAGAGGATTATTTCCTGATTGGGCGGAAATCTTTTATATTTGCAGGTAGTATGAAAATGAAAACGTTCTGCTTATGAAATACCCTATTGGAATACAAAGTTTCGATCGTGTCATTGAAGACGGCTATGTCTATGTGGATAAGACGGATTTGATTTACAGCCTGGTACATGAAAGTAGTATATACTTTTTGAGTCGTCCGCGCCGTTTCGGGAAGAGCCTGTTGGTATCCACACTGAAAAACTATTTTCTGGGACGGCGTGAACTGTTCCGTGGTCTGGCCATCGACGAATTGGAGACGGAGTGGGCGACATATCCTGTGTTCCATGTGGACTTCAATGGAGGAAACTTTACGGACTCCGGCGAACTGGAAAAGAAAATCAATTTCCATGTGTCGGAATGGGAAAAGCAGTATGGCATACCCGACCGCGAAGAGGAACTGGGGTACGGGTATCGTTTTATCGAAGTGCTTCGTGCCGCCCACAAGCAGACGGGACGCCGCTGCGTGGTGCTGATTGATGAGTATGACAAGCCGATATTGGATGTGCTCGATGTTGACCGCGAGTTGGAGGATCGTCACCGCAACGTGCTGAAAGGTTTCTACTCCGTATTTAAGGGAGCAGACGAGCACCTGCAGTTCGTGTTGCTGACTGGTGTGACGAAGTTCTCGCAGGTGAGTGTGTTCAGTGGCTTCAACCAGCCGAAGGATATCAGCATGGACGGGCGTTACGAGACGTTGTGCGGCATCACCCAGGAAGAGATCGACCGATACTTTCCGCAACCCATCGCCGACATGGCGGTGGACTACCGCTGCACGCCGGAGGAGATGAAACAGCGGTTGAAACAGCAGTACGACGGCTACCACTTCAGCGACCGTATGACGGACGTGTACAATCCTTTCAGCCTGCTCAGCGCATTGGACAGCCGCCGCGTGAACGATTACTGGTTCCGTTCAGGTACGCCCACTTATCTCATTCGCCTGCTGAACCACTTTGATGAAAATTTGAACGAATTGACGGGCAAGTACTATCGTCCGGAGGAATTTGTTGATTATAAGGCCGATGTGGAACGTCCCTTGCCTATGATCTTCCAGAGTGGTTACTTGACCATCAAGGATTACGACATTGATTTTAATACATTTTTATTGGATTTCCCAAACAATGAAGTAAAAAACGGGTTTCTGACTATGTTGTCTGCAGCATATTTGAAGCCAGCTGAAGATACCGGAGGGTGGATCAGAGACGTTGTTATTACCATGCGTCGCGGCGAAGTAGAAAAACTGTCAGCTCTGTTTGCTTCCTTCTTGGCCAGCATCCCCTATACCATGCGCCGCAAGGAGGATGAAGTGGAACGCGAACGCTACTTCCAATATACCTTTTATCTGATACTCCGCCTGATCAGTGTCTACACTGTCTATGTGGAAAAGGTGCAGAGTCAAGGGCGTGTGGACTGTGTGCTGGAAACACCGCAGTATGTCTACATCTTCGAGTTCAAGCTGGACGGCACCGCTGCCGAAGCCTTGCAGCAGATAGAAGAAAAGGGTTATGCACGCGAGTATGCAGCCGATGTACGAAAGGTGTATAAGATTGGTGCAACCTTCTCGTCGGAAACGGGGACTATTGGCGAATGGGAGTGCAGAGAAATGAAGAATTAATCATTAATCATTAACCACTAATCATTAACCATTAACAAGGCTTCAGTTAACAAGTCTATTAGGCTGGAACTCCCTGTTTGATAAAGTGCCGCTTGAAACAGCTCGCTACAAACGCCTTGTTAACTCGTCAACTTGTTGCTTGTCAACTGCAACTTGAGCTTGCGAATTGAAAATCGACGAAGTCAAAGTTGAGATAATTGTTATAAGTCTTTCACCAGCAATTGTTGGGTGCTGTTATAGTATTCTTCTCTGGCTTTCATCAAGGCTTTCCATTCGGAACTGAATTCGTGATCCTTGTCTATCTTGAAGTTTTCTGATCCGTGGGTGTAGAGTCGGTTGAGCAAGATGTTTACGGTCAGTTGGTTGATGTCCATCGAAGGTTGGTAAGCGATGTCCTGACTTTTGGCGTCGACTACCACTTCGTGTATCAGTCCGACTTCCTGAAGTTCGTAGAGCGTTTGGTTGGCAAGCCGTATGGGGATCTGGCACTCTTCCGAAATGGCTTCTGCCGTATAGGGAGTTTCTCCTTTTTCAAACCGTTTGGTGATGTGGGACATGATGAGCATGGATACAAAGTCGCGGTAACGCCGGCTGATGCTGCGCGTGTCCTGATCGAAACTGAAATTGCGGATGTTTTGTCCGGCATACGTCAGCTCGGCACCGAACAGACAGATGGTCCACGAAATCTGGAGCCATAACAGAAACAGAGGAAGAGCGGCAAAACTTCCGTAAATGGCATTGTAGCGCGACACCCACAACTGGCTGCTGATGTACAGGAACTGGAATGCCTGATGGGCGGTACCGGCCAGAATGCCCGAAATCAGTGCATGCTTGAAGCGGACTTTGGTATTGGGCATGAAGACATAGAGGGCTGTGAACATGCCCCAAGCCAGTACGAAAGGTATCAGTCGTATCAGGAACTTGCCAAGTGGCGCAAGCAGGGTGTAGTCCTCGATGTTCTTTACCATGGTACTCATGAAAATGGAAAGACCTCCTGACACGACAATCAGAATCGGCATCAGCAGGAGCATGGAGAAATAATCTGTTATTTTGCGGTACATGCTGCGTGCTTTTTTTACCTGCCAGATGCGGTTGAAGGTAATTTCCATGTTGTTGATCAGGTTCAGTACGGACCAAAGCAACATGATAAGGCCTACTCCGATGAAGACTCCGCTCTTGGTTTGCGACAGATAGGAGTCGACAAACTGGAATATGAATTCGGTAGTCCCTGTGACTCCGCCAAAACCGTTGATGATCTGGTGTTCCATCAGGTTGTCGAATCCGAATCCACGGGCAATGGCAAACAGAATGGCCAGGATGGGTACGATGGCGAGCAGGGTGCTATAAGTCAGTGCGGCTGCTTTGTTGGCCAGACGATCCTGTGCGAAGCGGGAAACGCAGAGATAGATGGTCTTGATGATGTTATAGAGAGAGAAAGTCGTTTTGGTGACTTCGTCTTCCGTAATACGCCAGATGTCGTAGGTCAGGAACTTCCAGAGTGTGGCTATACGTTTGTTCATAATCCATGGATTGAAGAAAGAAAGAGAAAAAGCAGTCGGTCTGTAAGCCGGGTTCTGTAATCTGTCCTGGCGGGCTGTGTTTCGATTCGGACATTCGCCTTTCATCTTTCAGTCCTGTCAAGACAAATTGTCTGTCATTTATCTGAGCCGTATGTTGCCATACGAGCTTTAGCGGTCTACCCTCCGACATGGAGCGAGCAACTCTCGTGGCGCCGGTTTACATGACCTTACAACTTCCAAGACACACAGCCCTTGCGTCACCACAAGACTGGTGGGCTCTTACCCCGCCTTCTCACCCTTACCGCAATCCGAAGATTGTGGCGGTTATTTTCTTCTGCGTTACTCTACCCTCGCGGATAGCTTTCTGTTAGGAAGTGGAATGCTCTGTGTTGCCCGGACTTTCCTCATACGCACAAGGCGCAAGCGACAGACCGACCGACTGCTTCTGGCGTGCAAAGATAATGTAAACGCGTCACAGTATAAAATAAAATTATCCCTTTTTCTCCCTCTCAAAAGAAATAATTTGTAGCTTTGCTAACAGAAACACTATCAAAAAGAATTTGGCAGATGCGAAAAACTATTCATTTATTTTTCTTTTCCCTGTTTTTGACTTCATTGGTGCAGGCTTCCGGTGTCGGAAGTAACGATTTGCCGGCAGATGTGATTCGGCTGACGGATAGTTTGAAACAGGTTTATGCTCCCGACGGACGGGTAGCATTGTTCCAGACTGATTATACGGTTTCCGGCCGGAAGATGATGCTGAGGGGAGTGACTACGGCTGCAGCGGCCAAAGAGGCTTTGCTGCAAGGGCTTGGAAAGGCCGGTTACGAGGTGATGGACTGTATGAAGGTGCTTCCCGATGAGGCGGCTTTGGAAGGAAAAACGTATGGAGTAGTTAATCTGTCGGTGTGTAACTTGCATGTAAAGCCCGACTTTGCTTCGGAGATGACGACTCAGGCATTATTGGGGATGCCGGTTCGTGTGCTTCAGTTCGACGGCTGGTATCGGATACAGACTCCGGATAATTATATTGCTTGGGTGCATCGGGCAGGTGTCAGGCTGATGGACAGTGCAGAGGTGGCGGACTGGAACCGTGCGGAGAAGATTGTTGTCACGACTCATTATGGTTTTGTATATTCTGCTCCCAACCGTCGTTCGCAGACGGTATCGGATATCGTGGCAGGCAATCGTCTGAAGTGGCTGGGAAGTAAGAGGGATTTTTATAAGGTGGCTTATCCCGATGGTCGCACCGGATATGTGGAGAAGGCGGATGCTTGTCCCGAAAAACAATGGCGGAAGTCTTTGAAAAAGGATCCCGGTTCTATTCTGAAGACGGCTTATACACTGATTGGGGTACCTTATCTGTGGGCTGGAACTTCTTCGAAAGGAATGGACTGCAGTGGGTTGGTGCGGACGGTGCTGTACATGCACGATATGATTATACCGCGTGACGCTTCACAGCAAGCTTATGTAGGCGAGCATATCGAGATTGCTTCCGATTTCAGCAATCTGCAGCCTGGCGATCTGGTGTTTTTCGGCAGTCCGGCCACTGCCGAACGGAAGGCGCGCGTGGTTCATGTGGGCATCTACATCGGGCAGGGGCGCTTTATTCACTCTCAAGGTGATGTACATGTCAGCAGTCTCGATGCTTCCGATCCGTTGTTTGATGCTTTCAATCGGGGGCGTCTGTTGTTTGCTACGCGCGTGATACCTTATATAAATAAAATGGATGAATTGAACACAACCGATACCAATCCGTATTATCGCTGGGGAGTGGACGAGTCGGACTAATTTCAGAGTTATGACAAACAGAAGAGATTTCCTTAAGACTGCTGCTCTGGCAACACTGGGTGCCGGAATGATTGCCGAGGAGGCTATGGCAGATACCAAGAAAAAGAAAATACACCTATTTAATATTAATAAGCAGGGGGCGGCTCCTAAAATGAAAATGCGTTTCTTCCCCTACGAATTGCAATTGCGTCATGTTTTTACGGTAGCTACTTATTCGCGTACGACTACTCCCGATGTGCAAGTCGAGATTGAGTACGATGGCATAATAGGTTATGGTGAGGCTTCCATGCCGCCTTATCTGGGGCAGACGGTAAAAAGCGTATTGGCTTTCTTGCAGAAGGTAGACTTGGGGCAGTTCAGCGATCCTTTCCAACTGGAGGATATTCTGGCGTATGTAGATAGTCTTTCGCCGGGAGATACGGCAGCAAAAGCTGCAGTAGACATTGCCTTGCACGACCTGGTAGGTAAGCTGTTGCAGGCTCCCTGGTACAGAATATGGGGACTGGATAAGGAAAAAGCTCCTTCGACAACGTTTACAATAGGTATTGATACGGCTGACGTGGTTCGCAAAAAGACCGAAGAGTGTGCCGAGCTTTATAATATCTTGAAGGTGAAGCTGGGACGTGACAACGATAAGGAAATGATAAAGGCCATTCGTTCGGTCACTGATTTGCCGATAGCGGTTGATGCTAATCAGGGTTGGAAGGACAGGCAGTATGCGTTGGACATGATTCATTGGCTGAAGGAACGGGGAATTGTGATGGTCGAACAACCGATGCCTAAAGAGCAGTTGGATGATATTGCCTGGGTAACCCAGCAGAGTCCTTTGCCTGTATTTGCTGACGAATCGGTACAACGTCTGAAGGATGTGCCGTCTTTGAAAGGGGCTTTTACGGGTATCAATATCAAACTGATGAAATGTACCGGTATGCGTGAGGCGTGGAAGATGCTGACATTGGCGCGTGCACTGGATATGAAGGTGATGGTGGGTTGTATGACGGAGACTTCGTGCGCTTGTTCGGCGGCTGCCCAGCTTTCTCCGGCTGTTGACTTTGCCGACCTTGACGGAAACTTGCTTATCAGTAACGACCGTTTCAAGGGAATGGAGGTTGTGGGTGGAAAAATAACCCTTTCGGATTTGCCGGGAATAGGAGTAGTAAAGCTTTAAAATGCTGTCATGTCCTATCTGTCAGTCTTTTAACATGTCAGAATAGTAGATAAATGCAAAATTGTCAGCTTCCGTCGTTAACCGCTGTTAAGCTCAAAAACCTCTCTGTTAAAAGAGAACAAAAAAAGGTGACAAGTGGAATAACTGAACGTTTTTTGTCGTTATTTTAACGTCGTAATGTTAAACGAAACTCGAATATTAACACTTTAAACAGTAAAAAAGGATATGAAACAGACAACAAAAAACATCTTAGGAGTTGCGGCAATCGTACTCTTGAGTTCAGGTGTTGCAGGTATCACTACCTATAAATTAATGCAAAAGGCAGAATATGCCAATCAGTCATTCGATCAGATGTTTGAGCCCAATCCGGGTATAAATCTGGCTGCATTCAGTGGAGCTGCCGCTCAGCCGGTGGATCTGACACAAGCTGCTGAAAATTCCGTTCACGGTGTTGTACATATCCGTTCTACACAATCGTCCAAAGTGCAGGAAGTGGAAGTAAGAGATCCTTTTTATGATTTCTTTGGTGATTTCTTTGGCGGGCGTGGTGGTACGCAAAAACGTCAGATACAGACTCCCGAACGTACAGGCTTCGGCTCGGGTGTCATCATTTCGAAGGACGGATATATCGTGACCAACAATCACGTGATTGACGGTGCTGATGAAATCAGTGTTACGTTGAATGATAACCGTCAGTTTAAGGGTCGTATTATCGGTACAGATGAAGAAACCGATTTAGCCTTGATAAAGATAGAAGGAGATGATTTCCCGACTATTCCGGTCGGCGATTCTGATGCCTTGAAAGTGGGTGAATGGGTATTGGCTGTAGGTAATCCGTTCAACTTGACTTCTACGGTTACGGCCGGTATCGTCAGCGCTAAAGCCCGTTCATTGGGTATGGGACAGATGACTGGCAAACAAGGTATCGAATCATATATTCAGACAGATGCAGCTATTAATCAGGGAAACAGTGGTGGTGCATTGGTTAACGCCCGTGGCGAGTTGGTTGGTATCAATGCGGCTTTGTTCTCTCCGACAGGTTCGAATACCGGTTATGGATTTGCCATTCCGACCAGTATTATGAAGAAGGTTGTAGCTGATTTGAAGCAATATGGATCAGTTCAGCGTGCTAAGCTGGGTGTCAGTGTGACGGAATTGGCTGAAGAACCGGGTGATACTCAGGTTTCGGATCAGAAAAACGGAAAGAAACTGAGTGAGATTAAGAAAGAGGCCAGAGATAAGTTTGGAGTTATAGACGGACTTTGGGTAAGAGAAATTGTAGAGGGTAGTTCTGCTGCCGGTGCCGATATTAAGGTAGATGATGTGATTGTAGGTATGGACGGAAAAGAAATCCATAAGTTTGCCGACCTGCAGGAAGCTCTTGCTAAATATCGTCCGGGCGACAAGGTGAAAGTGAAACTGATTCGTGACAAGAAAGAAAAGACTGTAGAAGTAACTTTGAAGAACGAACAGGGTACTACCAAGATTATAAAGAATGCCGATATGGACATTCTGGGTGCAGCCTTCCGTCCTGTAAGTGCAGAGGTGAAGAGACAACTGAACTTGGGTTACGGATTGGAAGTGACAGGTGTCAGCAGCGGTAAGATGAGTGATGCCGGAATCCGTAAGGGATTCATTATCCTGAAAGCTAACGGTGTGCAGATGAAGACGGTTGACGATTTGGAAAATGTGATGAAGGAAGCTTCCAGAACTCCTGAGCAGGTATTGTTCATTACTGGTATGTTCCCGTCGGGCAAACGTGCAAGCTATGCTGTAGACTTGTCCCAGGAATGACACCCGCTATAGGCCGGAACGGTGATAAAATGCCGGACTTTTGAGAAATGGTATTTTTAACCGTTCTGCCGTAAAGAAAAAGGTAATAAGGTAAGAAGATTGTAATAATCGCAAACAAAGAAGAAAAAAGAGGATGCCGATATGATATTTATCGGTGTCCTTTTTGTTATGTATTTGTTGAATTCAGGCAAAAAAGTTGGGATAAGTTTTTGAACATCAAAAGAAAAAGTCGTAACTTTGTAGCCCAAATACGTATTTATAGGATGAGACAATTAAAAATCACTAAAAGTATCACTAACAGAGAGAGCGCCTCTCTTGACAAGTACTTACAGGAAATTGGCCGTGAGGACCTTATTACTGTCGAAGAGGAGGTAGAGCTCGCTCAGCGCATCCGTAAGGGTGACCGTGTTGCATTGGAGAAGTTGACACGTGCCAATCTGCGTTTCGTTGTATCTGTAGCCAAGCAGTATCAGAATCAAGGTTTGAGTTTGCCCGACTTGATTAATGAGGGTAATCTGGGTCTGATAAAAGCAGCCGAAAAGTTTGATGAAACACGTGGTTTCAAGTTTATCAGTTATGCAGTATGGTGGATACGTCAGTCCATTTTGCAGGCTTTGGCCGAGCAGTCGCGTATCGTACGTCTGCCGTTGAATCAGGTGGGTTCGCTGAATAAGATCAGCAAAGCCTTCTCGAAGTTTGAGCAGGAAAACGAACGTCGTCCGTCGCCCGAAGAGTTGGCAGATGAGCTGGAAATCCCGGTAGACAAAATCTCGGATACGCTGAAGGTGTCGGGACGTCATATCTCGGTAGACGCGCCTTTTGTGGAAGGAGAAGATAACAGTCTGCTTGATGTGCTGGTCAACGACGACTCTCCTATGGCCGACCGCTCGTTGGTGAACGAGTCTCTTGCGAGGGAAATTGATAGAGCTCTTTCTACGTTAACCGAGCGCGAAAAGGAAATCATTCAGATGTTCTTTGGCATCGGACAACAGGAAATGACACTGGAGGAAATCGGCGACAAATTTGGCCTCACTCGTGAGCGTGTTCGTCAGATTAAGGAAAAAGCAATTAGAAGATTAAGACAAAGTAATCGTAGTAAATTGCTCAAGTCTTATTTGGGATAAATAAGAAATATCAGTTTCCGACAAATAAAGAAGGTATTAAAAACCGGTATGCCTTGCGTCAGGCAGCCGGTTTTTTTATATCTTTGCGGCAAATGCAGTTGAATGTGAAACATTTGGCTTGTACGGATTTTAGTATTAACAAACTATATAATTAAAGAAACCTATGAAATATCTTCGTATTTTATTGGCTGTAACACTGGTGTTTACGCTGTGCTCGGCGTTTTCTATGAAGAAAGAGAAAGAAAAACAAGTTTATGCTTTTGGTGTGGCGGCTTCGTTCAATGACACGATTGTGTATTATACGGAAATTCAAATGCTCGACAGTGTAGTTTTGGATAAGCGGGGCTTTTTACCACAACGTGAACTCTATTCTTATCAGCTGAAGAATTATCTGGAATATGAGTTGGCGAAACCGGATTATACGTGTATGATTTATTTTTCTGAAAACAAAAATAAACTTCAGAAAGAAGCCAGTAAGGTAAAAGGAAAATATGTGAAAGGAAATCTGAAATTGCAATCCATTGCTCCTTCAGATTTTTCATTTAAGAAACCGGAAGAATAATAATCTGTAGTTTAAACTGAAATCGACATGATAAAGAATTGGCTTATATTACCTTTCTTGCTATTGATGTTTTTGGTAACGTCGTGTGGAAGCGATGATCCCGAACCTGGACCTTATAAAAGAACGGTTTTGGTGTATATTGCAGGTGATAACAGTTTGTCTTCGTTTGCTTTTAAGGATCTGGCGGAAATGAAACAGGGAATGCTGGAGGCGGATGCTACAGCTTTACATCTGCTGGTATATCTGGATATGGGTGATTCTCCACGTCTTGTGGAATTGAAAAAGTCGGGTGATACGGTTGTGGAGGAAGTTGTACGTGAGTATGAGGACCGTAATTCGTGTGGCTTGGAGGAAACCCGTGAAGTGTTTGATGCCGTATTTTCCAACCCGAATTTTGAAGCTGAAAGTTACGGACTGATATACTGGTCTCATGCCGATGGCTGGATTCCTTATGGGGAAGCTTCGACACGTTGGGTAGGGCAGGATAAAACGGATGGCGATCACCGGATGAATATCTCGGAACTGGTTTCTTTATTGAAAACGACGCCGCATTTTAGTTTCATCATGTTCGATGCATGCTTTATGTCGTCTGTCGAAGTAGCTTACGAATTGCGCAATTTTACTGATTATTACATCGGTTCTCCCACTGAAAACCCGGGACCGGGTGCTCCTTATGATAAACTGGTGCCGCTGATGGCGGAGGATAATGCTGCTGTTCGGATGGCTCAAGTGTATTTTGCATCCTACGAAGCGATTTATAATGGTGGAATCGGTATTTCCAACAATAATTGGACCGGTGGTACTTCCATTTGTGTGATGCGTACGAGTGCTTTGCAGGAATTGGCTTCGATAACGGCCCAATTGCTTCCGCAGGAAGATGTTGATAATGCTGAGCTGATGGAGAAGGTGTTTGATTACGATCATGACGGATGGGGACGAGATTACGTGGGATATTTCGACCTGAAACAGATGATGCAGGAGATTCTGGACGAAGATTCATTTGCAACTTGGGAACAGGCTTTTGATGATGCCATTGCTTATTGGAATACGACTGCAAAGAATTACTCGCAGGTAGTAGGTATGTTCTCGATGGAGGGTGCTAATGGTATTACCCAGTATATTCCCGGCAATAATGCTTCCAGAGCTACCGCTTACCGTTCGATGTCCTGGTATCAGGATGCAGGTTTGTCTGCTTTAGGTTGGTAATAGATAAAAGCTGATCCCGTTTCATTCCTTTAAAAAAAAGATGAATGGGAAGGTGGCATGTATATGAGACAGATAGCTTATCTGCATCGTATACATGCCATTTTTATTATAAGCATGTTTTTTTCTTAGTTGTTTCTTTGTACTTGTTTTTGTTTAAAGTAACTATTTCTATTCCTATTTATAATTATATTTCTCCGTGTGGTGATAAATGTACTAACAAACCTTAAACGATTTCATCGTCCGGTAAGCAGTAGTCTCTCCATTTGATGTCCGATGTGTAAATGGCGGCAATCTTAACCAACCTATCAAACAGGTCATATTTCGGGTTGCATGAATCTTTGAAGAATCTTCTGTTGAATTTCCAGCAGAATTCATTCAAGTAAAGTTGCAAGAACTGCTTGTCAACCTCACCATGAATGGCAGCAATGCCACTTCGGCTGCGTCCTATGACAACATGCACCCAAGGCAAATGGGTCTTGACCACAGAATCCACATTGCTTTCAACATGCCGTTCATACCCTTTGAAGTACCCTTCGAAGTTTATGTGAGAGGAGGAACCGTCTGAAACGATGACCGTATCCTTGTCAATGTGTTTACGTACTATTTTGTCCAACGTGTCAGCACTCAGATTGTCAATCACAAACATCTTTATGTAATGGACAACCTTTCCGATGTTTTGCCTTTCCGCTTTTTTAGCCAAATGGGATGCTTTTCTTATGGATTGCCCTGTTGCCTCGGACAAGTATTGCTGCAGTACAGTGTCAACAGGCTTGCTTTCAACGATGACAAGTACCTTGGCTTGCTGTTGGCTTCCTGCGCCGCGCTTGATTTTCTCACCGCGCGACTCTTCAGGAATCCGTATCGGAAAGAACGCCTCATCGAGTTCCACTTCATCCGACAATTGGTATATGCAATCCCGCTTTCCCATGATGTTCCTCAACTTCATCATCATAAGCCATACGGGAGGGTATTGCTCTATTCGCAGCTGGTGCTGGACTTCTTTTGCGGAAAGCACCTGCTTGATGGATGTCATAAGGTGCATGGCATAGAACCAAGTGCGAAGGGACAACTTGCTGTGTTCCATTACCGTCCCCTTGGTCAGGGGAATGCTGCAACCGCACTTTGTACACTGGAACGCTTTTCTCCCTTGCAGCCACTTATCAGTTTTGATGCCACAATTAGGGCAGGAAACGCCTTGGATGATGCGAATGTCTCTAAAATAAGACACGCAGGATTCTTCCGTTGGAAAACGACCTTCAAATTGACTTAGCAGCATATGGCTTTTCTTGCAAATTTAGTGGCTTTCATTCCATTAGAAAAGCTGCACCAGCGGACTTAACAGATTTTAGTACATTTATCACCACACGGAGTTATATTTTTCTTGCATTATATTAATCAATTAAAATTATTTTCCATTGGAAATTATATATAATTGGAAAATAAATATTTTCTTTGCATCATAAACTAAAATATGTGCGAACTTAAAATGAATAGTTGAATGATGAAATACATGATTATTGGAGGAGTTGCAGGTGGGGCAACAGCAGCAGCGCGATTGAGAAGAGTAGATGAAAAGGCAGAAATTGTTTTGCTGGAAAAAGGCAAGTACATTTCTTATGCCAATTGTGGTCTTCCTTATTATATAGGTGGCGTGATTGCCGAACGTGAAAAACTGTTGGTACAGACACCTGAGTCGTTTGGTAAACGTTTTCGTATAGATGTGCGGGTTGAGAATGAGGCGATATCTATACAGCCTGATATAAAGAAAGTAACTATTCGAAAGGCGGATGGCAGTACGTATGAAGAGAGTTACGACAAGTTGCTCCTGTCTCCGGGGGCTACACCCGTAAGGCCGCCTTTGGAGGGAATAGATTTGGAAGGCATTTTCACTTTGCGCAATGTAGAAGACACGGATCGTATAAAATCATACATCAGTTCGAAATGCGTAAAGCGCGCTGTAGTAGTCGGGGCTGGTTTCATTGGCTTGGAGATGGCTGAGAATTTGCATCATGCCGGTGTTCATGTGTCTGTAGTAGAGATGGGGAATCAGGTGATGGCACCTATCGACTTCTCGATGGCAGCTCCTGTGCATCAGCATCTGATTCAAAAAGGAGTGGCACTTTATCTGGAAGAGGGCGTAACTCGGTTCGAACGCACGGATAAAGGGATTAACGTCTTTCTGAAAAGTGGTAAAACGATTCCTGCTGATATGGTGTTGCTGTCTATCGGCGTGCGTCCCGCTACGGACTTGGCCAAGCAAGCCGGATTAAAATTGGGGGAAACTGGTGGTATCTGGGTGGACGAGCATCTGGAGACATCTATTAAAGACATTTATGCAGTAGGCGATGCCATCGAATATCCGCATCCGTTGACAGGCAAGCCTTGGTTGAATTATTTGGCTAATCCGGCTAACAGACAAGGGCGTATTGTTGCAGACAACATGGCATTGGGGAACGTGGTGGCATACGAAGGAGCTATTGGTACTTCGATTGCTAAAGTATTTGATATGACAGTCGCTTCGACAGGACTGGCTGCCAAGCGATTGAAACAATGGAGAATGGACAATTGCAGTTCTGTGACTCATTCGGCTTCACATGCGGGTTATTATCCGGATGCCCTTCCGCTGACCTTGAAGTTGACATTCCATCCTAAAACGGGAAAACTGTATGGTGCCCAATGTATAGGTTACGAAGGAGTAGACAAGCGTATTGACCAGATTGCCGGACTGATTAAGCGCGGTGGTACAGTGTACGATCTGATGGAGACGGAACATACCTATGCTCCTCCTTTCTCGTCGGCTAAAGATCCTATAGCTATTGCCGGATACGTAGCCTCTAATATTATTAGCGGAGCTATGCCTGCAATAACCTGGCGTGAACTGTTGGCAGAAAAAGAAAATGTAATGTTGATTGATACCCGTACTCCAGAGGAATACTCGTTTGGTTCTATTCCGGGAGCAGTCAATATTCCGCTTGATGAGTTGCGTAACCATTTGTCGGAGATTCCTTCGGATAAGCCGGTAGTGTTGTTCTGTGCTGTTGGCTTGCGTGGTTATTTGGCACAACGCATTTTGATAGGGAACGGTTATAGACAGGTACGTAACCTGATCGGCGGTTACAAAACCTATTCGGCTGCTGTAGCTTCTGTGCCGGTTCCGATTGCGGACGAAACTGTATGTTGCAAATCTGAAGCAGTTTCAGACGAAGTATCATTCTGCGCTTGTGAATCACCGGTGGTGAAGATTAATGCGTGTGGCTTGCAATGTCCGGGACCTATTATGAAGGTGAAACAAGCAATGGATCATGCCGAGCCAGGGCAACAGATAGAAGTGGTTGCGACTGATGCTGGTTTTGCACGCGACGCGTCGGCCTGGTGCGATACAACCGGTAATAAGCTGATCCGAAAAAGTGAGTCGAAAGGACGTTATACGGTAGTAATAGAGAAAGGAAATAGTTGCTCGACGGCAACGCCTGTTCCTGCTGGACGTGGAAAGACATTGATTTTGTTTAGTGATGATCTGGACAAAGCGTTAGCCACTTTTGTACTGGCCAATGGAGCCGCTGCTACAGGACAGAAGGTATCCATCTTCTTTACTTTCTGGGGCTTGAATGTGCTGAAGAAAGTACAAAAGCCTAAGGTGGAGAAAGACATCTTTGGCCGAATGTTCGGTATGATGCTTCCGTCCAGTTCATTGAAACTGAAACTTTCGCAAATGAATATGTTCGGTTTGGGAAGCCGCATGATGCGTTTTCTGATGAAGCGCAAGGGAGTTGATTCGTTAGAATCGTTGCGTGCCCAGGCATTGGAACAGGGAGTGGAGTTTATAGCATGTCAGATGTCGATGGATATGATGGGAATTAGTCGGGAAGAGTTGCTCGATGAAGTGACAATAGGCGGTGTAGCCACTTATATGGAACGTGCAGACAAGGCTAATGTAAATCTGTTCATCTAATAAAACGTCGGTTATATGGAAACTTTGTGTAAGATCCGTGATATATACAGGGCTATTGCAGAATTTGAGGGACAGTTCGTACAAATGTACGATCTGTCTCTGAATGAAGGCATGCTGTTGTGCACGTTGCTTGACCGTACTCAGTTGACTGCAAGCGAAATTGCTGAGGCGTTGGGATTATCTGCTTCGAATGCTTCGAAAGTGATTCGCTCGGTAGAAAGCAAGAAGCTGATTACTCGTGTAGTGGGTAAAAAAGACAAGCGTCAGATGCTTTTTGCTCTGACGCTTGAAGGTAAAAACCGTATTTTAAATATCAAAGGAGCTACGTGGAAACTCCCTGACCTGTTGCTGCAAGCTATTGGTGAACAGCCTTAGAATTCGGTCAGGTCTATTTCTGTTACTCCTGTCAGTTTAGGAAGTGTGACTTCTTCTGCTCCCCACATTTCCAGTGTCACTGTTTTTTCTCCGTCCTTTTCATACTCATGTTGGGCGGCAGTGCTGTATATTTCTGTCTTTCCGTCTCCCCAGTCTATGTTTCCTGTGATATTGAGTCCAGAGAATGTAGGTGGGGTGAAGGTTAGACTATTGTGTGTAATTCTCAGCATTCCATAGCTGAATTGGCTCATGTCGTCATTGTCAGAGTTGAGTGATACTAATTCGGGTGCATCGAAAATAGTGATTCCTTTGGCAGTCATGGCTGCACGGAAGATGTATTTAACGCCTTGGGCTATACCGTATTTAGGTAGAGGGCAGGTATAGTCTTTACCATCTATTTTGAAGGTGACATTCACATCTGAACCGGATGAAGTGAAAGGTATGCAGAACATGTCGGGCATATCTTCCTTCCATCCTTCGGCAGACAGGGTATTATTACAAGTGATTGAGAATTTTTCCTGTGTGCTTCCTTTGATTTCTCCAGAAGCAATATTCAGAGTTCCTTGGGTATAGAAATTCTTTCCTTCAATGGTGATTTGTTCCAGCTTTCCCTCACCGTCGTAGTTTTCTTTTTTAATGTTGAAAGCCAATATGGGAAGAGCATGCTTTAGGGTCAGTTTCACAGAAGGTTTTTCGTAAGTAGCCTGAACTGCCGTACCGGTATACAGGTAGTCTGTCTGGCTATTGATCTCGATGGCTATAGCATCCGGAGTTCCTATATTGGCGCTATAAGGATAGAACGCACGAAGATATTTTTTCTGTCCACTGGTCAGTTCCAGAGCAGGGTTGCTTTTCCAGGAACCGCTTTGTCTGGTGGCTTGGTAAGTGGGAACTTCTTGCCCGGAAGTGATTGAACTGCTTTCGAGAACGAATACGTTCATTGTTTCTCCGTCCTTTTCAATATCAGTAGTAACGTTTGTCAATGCACGCGTCTGCACTTCGGTCGTAAAGGTTACTTCTACTTTTTCGCCTCCGCCCAATTCTTCCTGGTCGTCTTTACAGGCAACAGCGGATAAACCGATGAGGGAGAATAATATATATTTCTGTATGGTTTTCATATGAAGTTCTGATTTTTAGTAAGAAAAATGCTTGTTACTTGTTTCCGATGGTGAAATTCAATATTTTACTGTCTTCTTCGCCAGTTAATACAATGGTGTAGGTGCCGGCTTCCAGTTCATTGGTATCTATTTTGATTTCTCCGGAATCGTCGGTTGTACCTTCTTTTATTACTTTATTATCATTTGAAGTCAACTTATAGGCGATATCGACTGCAGTGTTCAGCGTAATGATTTTACTTGTCTTGTTGTAAGTGAAAGAAGTGGCTTCTTCTACACTTGCTATTTCCTCACGGACAAGAATTTCTCCAGGAATACTTTCATCGTAGGCAGGTATTACTTGCCATTCGGTACTTTTACTTCCCTTAAAACGCATTTTGATTCGGTCACCACCTTTGATGGATTGTGTAATCGTACAAGGTATGTCGCCGCCAACTCCATGGAACGGATCAAGGTCTTGTACACCGGCTATTTCACTAATGTCTTCTTTTACTTGTCCATTCTTATCGAATAGGGTAACTACGATTTCACCGTTGAAAGTGCTTAAACCAAAATTAAAGATGTATTCTGCAGAGACCGTAAATTCTTTGCCTGTTTGGATGTTCTTTTCGTTGGTATAGAGTCCTTTACCTCCTTCGGTGCTTTGAGCAATGGCCAGTATGTCTGCATATTCCGATCCGGATGCGGCTTTTTTCAGTCCGAACACGGCATCTTGTCCTACGGTAAATCCACCGGTATTTCCACCGATACCCTGGTCATTAGGATTCAGGCCAGACAGCAGATAATAACCGTTGGAATATCCTCCCCATCCCCAGTTTACGCTAAAGTAATTGTTACTGGTATATCCGTCCAATACGAATTGGTGGCCTTCATTTCGTTTATTGGATCCTCCGTACAGAACGGGACGATGGGCTTCAAGCTCTTCTTTCACCATTTTATGCCATTCGCTGTCCGAGTACCAGCTACGATAAAGTATTCGGGCGCCTTTGTCATATTTCATATGGTTAATCATACCTGTTATCGCGTTTTGGGTAGTGGCGCCTGTACCTCCTGTTGAGGCTACGTTATAAGTCGCTTTCGACATTACTCCACAGTCGTACATCAAAGTGGCGACTTCCTGTTCCGATTCGGCAGATGTGGATTTGTCATATATTAAAGGCATGTTATTCCAGTTGTAGGCATGTCCTAATGTGTGGGAAGGGACTGTTTGGGTACTACCGTTGGCAGCTTTATATGTATAACTTTCCAGTGTGCCTTCTCCGCAGTCCGGCCATTCGTGATATTTCATAATAATAGCTATGGCTGTGGCTACACATCCTGTGACAGTTCGTTCGCCGCTCAGCATGGGACATTTGTCATTGTATGGAGCATCCTGGTTCCACTTGGCGGTTTCCAGTTCTACTTCTATGTCGCCCACAACATCACTTGCATTCTTCCACGCTTGCTCCGTTGTGGCAGAGGCTGTAAAATGATTGTTTCTAGCTTCATTGATCTGATCTTTCAGTCCCAGCAGCCAGTTTTTCAGGTTGGCTGGCATATTTTCGGTCTTGAATGAGTTTTCGAATGAATAACCCAATACAGGCATGGCTACATCATCACCGGCAACGATAATGAATCCTTTTGAATCGGTACGGTTGAATACATAAAAAGCCGGTTCTGTAGCCGAAGTTCGGGTTGACGGATCTTCCCCATCCCATACCAGCTGTAGTTGGGGTGATGCGCTACGGGTCTGGGTACTTGCCCGAAAGAAGTTCGCGGCTAACGACTGTGCCTGTTCTACGGTCACGTTGTCTGCTAAAAGAAGACCGGAGAAGAAGCAACACAAGATAAATAAAATGTTCCTCATAAACAGATTCCTTTTTTAGTAAATGGTTCTTTTATAAATAAAGCGCGCTAAAATAATGTTTTTTATGATATTTACCTATAATTATGCAATAAATAATCATCAGGTTATGTAATTTGCCTAAGATTGCTTTATTTTGCACTTACTTAACATTAGCTAATCTTATAGCCACTATGCAAAAAATGTTGTCTTTGCCGCCCAATTTGGTTTCGGCTTTTTATGAATTAGAGAAGGTTGACCCTAAGGAATGGTTCTGTACATCAGATCCTGTCGGTGTGAAATTAGGGTCGGGAGGTGGAACTGCCTGGTTACTCAGAGAATGGGCTCGGTGCCGTCAGAATGCCGACAAAACTGAAAAACGTATTTTACTTCATGCCGGCGGGCAAAGCCGGCGGCTACCGTCGTATGCTCCTTCCGGCAAAATACTTACTCCTATTCCGGTATTCCGTTGGGCACGGGGACAACGGCTGGGGCAAAATCTGCTTTCCCTGCAATTGTCGCTTTATGAAAAAATCATGGAGCGCGCTCCCGAAAAACTGCGTACGCTGATTGCCAGCGGCGACGTCTATATACGGGCTGAAGAATCTTTGCAGGATATTCCTGAGGCAGACGTGGTGTGTTACGGATTGTGGGTAGACCCTGTATTGGCTACTCATCACGGGGTGTTTGTTTCCGATCGTAAACAGCCGGAAGCTTTGGACTTTATGCTTCAGAAACCAACTTTGGCCGAACTGGGACAGTTGTCAAAGACCCATCTTTTCCTGATGGATATCGGTATATGGATTTTGAGCGACAGAGCTGTCGATTTATTGGTGAAACGCTCCCAAAAGCCTGATGATGGTTCGAGAAAGCCTTATTCCGATTTGAGATACTACGATTTGTATTCTGATTTCGGATTGGCATTGGGCAATCATCCGCGTATTGCAGACGAGGAACTGAATGCCTTGTCGGTAGCGATATTGCCTTTGCCAGGAGGTGAATTTTATCATTATGGAACCAGTCGCGAACTGTTGTCGTCTACTGTTACGTTACAGAACAAAGTGTATGACCAGCGACAGATTATCCATCGGAAGATGAAACCGAATCCGGCTATTTTTGTACAGAATGCAGAGATACATGTCGGCTTTTCCTCGGATAATGATAATGTGTGGATAGAGAACAGCTTTGTAGGTGAACGTTGGAAGTTGGGCAAACGGCAGATTATTACCGGTGTACCATATAATAATTGGGAGTTGGAATTGCCAGACGGAGTTTGTGTGGATATAGTGCCTTTGAGCGACGCCCGTTGGGCTGTTCGTCCTTATGGATTCGATGATGTATTCAAGGGAGATTTGAAGGACGAGAAGACTATGTTCATGGGAAAGACTTTCTTGCGTTGGCTGGATGAGCGGGGACTTACAGCAGAAGGCTGGAGTGAGCGAACCGATGATTTGCAGGCAGCTTCGCTATTCCCGGTTGTGTCTGATGCGGAACAGATGGGGAAAGTGTTGAACTGGATGGTTACAGATCCGATGTCTAAGGAAGGGAAAGACATTTGGTTGCAGAGTGAACGTCTTTCGGCTGATGAGATCTCGGCACAAGCCGATCTTAGGCTGCTGTATGCGCAACGTGAAAGTTTCAGAAAAAAGAATCTGGAGACTTTGGCTGCCAATTACGAGAAAAGCGTTTTTTATCAGTTAGATTTGGATGATATAGCCGGAGAATTTGCTCATTATGGGCTTCCTGCTCCTGAACTACTGCCTGATGATGCTCCGTTGATGCAGCGTATCCATAATCGGATGTTGCGTGCCCGCATAGAAAAGTTGGGTGAAAAAGATTTCAAGACCGACGAACAGGGTGCGTTTGCCCTGTTGCGTGAAGGATTGTTGGCCGATATGTATGCGAAGAAGAGTCGCCCGCATCTCAATGTCTACAGTGACCAGATTGTATGGGGACGCAGTCCGGTTCGCATTGATGTAGCAGGTGGATGGACCGATACTCCGCCATATTCTTTGTTTGCCGGTGGCAATGTGGTCAACATGGCCATCGAACTCAACGGACAACCTCCTTTGCAGGTGTATGTGAAACCTTGTAAAGAGTTGCGCATTGTGTTGCGTTCCATTGATATGGGAGCAATGGAGGTGGTGTCTACTTTTGATGAGTTGCAGGATTACAGACAAGTGGGTTCTCCTTTTTCGATTCCTAAGGCAGCTTTGGCGCTGGCAGGTTTTGTGCCGGCTTTCTCGGAAGTTACTTATTCTTCTTTGGAAAAACAGCTGGAAGCATTCGGTACAGGAATCGAAATCACATTGTTGTCTGCTATTCCGGCAGGTTCCGGTTTAGGAACAAGCTCGATATTGGCTTCGACGGTATTGGGATCGTTAAGCGATTTTTGCGGGTTGGCCTGGGATAAGAATGAAATTTGTCGGCGTACTTTGGCATTGGAACAGCTGCTTACTACCGGTGGAGGTTGGCAAGATCAGTACGGTGGGGTATTGCAAGGCGTTAAGTTGCTGCAGACCGAACCGGGCTTTATTCAGAATCCGTTGGTGCGTTGGCTGCCTGACCATTTGTTTACCCATCCTGAGTTCCGTGCCTGTCACCTTCTTTATTATACAGGTATCACCCGTACAGCTAAAGAGATTCTGGCTGAAATAGTACGTTGCATGTTTCTGAACTCATCTGTCCATCTGGATTTGCTTGCAGAAATGAAGACGCATGCTTTGGAAATGGCAGAAGCGATCCAACGGAACGATTTTGAAGCTTTCGGACGGATGGTGGGTAAAACGTGGAAGCAGAACAAGGCTTTGGACAGTGGAACAAATCCGCCTGCGGTAGAACAGATTATAAACCTTATTAAAGATTATACGTTAGGTTATAAACTGCCTGGTGCCGGTGGGGGAGGCTATTTGTACATGGTTGCCAAAGATCCGCAGGCAGCGTTGCATATACGTGAATTGCTGACTCAGCATGCTCCTAATCCGCGGGCACGTTTTGTAGAGATGTCGCTTTCTAATTTAGGCTTTCAGGTTTCACGCTCTTGAGAAATAAAAGTGCACTAACTGCTGCACTCACAGTGCAATAACTTGTGCACTCAGAGTGCAGTAGTTAGTGCACTGTCAGTGCACAAGCCATTGCACTTTTTTTTCCCTTATTCGTGGTGATAAGGGCCATTGTTCAGGATAGTCATGGCACGGTATATCTGTTCGACAAATATAAGGCGGACCATCTGATGCGAGAAAGTCATACGCGATAGTGAAAGTTTCTCCTGGGCAGCTTCATATACCCGCTGGGAAAAGCCGTATGGACCTCCAATGACGAAAACCAGGCGTTTGTTGACTGTATTCATTTTGCGTTTCATGTAGTCGGCAAATTCGATGGAACGCATTTCTTTACCTCCTTCATCCAGCAATACGACAACATCGCCAGGTTGCAATGCCTTCAGAATGAGTTCTCCTTCTTTTTCCTTTTGGATGTCGGTACTGAGGCTTTTGGTATTTTTCAGTTCGGGTATTACTTCTATTTCGAATTGCAGGTAACGTTTCGTGCGTTGTACGTAGTCGTTAATGGCTGTGATGAAATGTTGTTCTACAGTGCGCCCTACGACGAGTAATATTGTCTTCATAAGTTTCTGGTTTTGGTTGCAAAGATAGGTTTTTTTACCGATTTCACATATTGGGAGTATGTTCTTCGCTTGCTGGTAGGTTGTTTTTGGGGTCAAAATACAGAGAAATTATGGTGCGTTATGGCCTGTTTTATAAAGAATATAAGACTTTTTTCTTGTATTTTGGGATAAATGCTTACCTTTGCCTATCATTAATAATTGTGTAAATGAAAAAGCGAGTTATTTTATTGCTGGCTGGCTTTCTTGTTTGTTTGCCTATGCTTTTTGCTCAAGAGGTGCCAAATGCGCTTGTGATGGCCTTTAAAAAGGGAAATTCTCAGGAGCTTGGTAAATATTGGGGCAATGAGGTCGAACTGGTTATTCAGAAACATACCGAACGCGCAGACAAACGAACGGCAACGAATAAAATGGCCCGTTTCTTCTCTGGAAATCGAGTGAGTGATTTTCGGGTGAACCATCAGGGCAAACGCGATGAATCGAGCTTTATTGTGGGAACTCTGACAACGGCTAATGGCAAGTTTCGTGTAAACTGCTTCTTTAAAAAAACGGGTGACAAGTATTTAATACATCAAATAAGAATTGATAAGACAAATGAGTAAGGAACAAGAATTGATAGACAGACTGATTGATTTGTCTTTTGCCGAAGATATCGGCGACGGTGACCATACCACTCTTTCGTGTATTCCCGAAACAGCAATGGGAAAGTCGAAACTTCTGATTAAGGAGGCTGGAATCCTGGCAGGTATAGAGATTGCTAAAGAAGTATTCCGTCGCTTCGATCCTACGATGAAAGTCGAAGTTTTCATTAATGACGGAGCTGAAGTGAAACCGGGTGATGTAGCTATGATTGTAGAAGGAAAAGTGCAGTCGTTGCTGCAAACCGAGCGCTTGATGCTGAATATCATGCAGCGTATGAGTGGAATTGCTACAATGACTCATAAATATGTTGAAAAACTGAAAGGTACAAAAACCCGTGTGCTTGACACGCGGAAAACGACACCGGGTATGCGTATCCTTGAGAAGATGGCAGTAAAGATTGGTGGAGGAGTAAACCATCGCATCGGATTGTTCGATATGATACTGCTGAAGGATAATCATGTCGACTTTGCAGGTGGTATTGACAAGGCTATCATGCGCGCCAAGGAATATTGCAAAGCGAAAGGAAAAGATCTGAAGATCGAAATCGAAGTGCGCAATTTTGATGAGTTGCAGCAAGTGCTCGACCTTGGTGGAGTAGACCGTATTATGTTTGATAACTTCACTCCAGAGATGACCCGAAAGGCTGTAGAGATGGTTGGCGGGCGTTATGAAACAGAATCTTCGGGTGGTATCACATTCGACACATTGCGCGATTATGCAGAGTGTGGTGTTGATTTCATTTCGGTCGGCGCTTTGACTCATTCGGTGAAAGGACTGGATATGAGCTTTAAAGCTTGTTGATAAATAGAAATATGTTTGGAACGTTTTGATACGTTATGACCTCCCATAAAAGATGCATAGCTAATGCAGATTTATGGGAGGTTTGTTCTTTAACTTCTTTTTAGATTTTATATTGCAGCATTGTCCCAGGTGTTGCGTCTAATTAACGGATGGCGCAAGGAAGAGGCGCCCGTAAAAGAGCATTGGTATTGGAAAATGAGATAGAGTTGGTTGAGGGCTGTAGAGCGGGTATGGATTCCGCTCGGAGGGAGTTGTATACTCTCTATTCCAAACAGATGCTGGCAGTATGCTACCGTTATACGGGTGATATGGATGCTGCTTATGACGTATTGCACGATGGGTTCATTAAAATATTTACCCATTTTACGTTTCGTGGAGAATGTGCTTTGGGTACATGGGTAACCCGGGTGATGGTGACACAGGCTATCGACTATCTGCGCAAGCAGCAACGCTTCAACCGATTAGTGGTGACAGAAGAACAATTGCCGGATATAGCCGATGAAACGGAGGTAGCTGAAGCCGGATCACGGCTGTCTGAAGAATTGTTGATGAAGTTTGTTGCCGAGTTGCCAGATGGATGCCGTACTGTATTCAACTTGTACGTGTTCGAAGAAAAGTCGCACAAGGAGATAGCCGAACTGCTTCATATCAAGGAACATTCGTCCACATCGCAACTTCATCGTGCCAAAAGTCTATTGGTAAAAAGAATTAAAGAATATATTGACCATGAGAGAAAATGATGAAATCACCGGTTTGTTCCGTCGTCGTCTTGAAGGCATGGAGATGGACGTACGCGATGGCTTTTGGGAAGATCTGCAAAACGATTTGCTCAAAGCACAAACTGTATCGGGGAAGAAGACTATTCCTTTCTCTCCTAGATTCTATCGTACAGTTGCCGCAGCTTCTGTCGTTTTTGTTTTGGGAGTTGCTTCTGCTGCTTTTTGGTATTTCTCTCCTAAAGAAGAAATCGAGCAGGCTTTTACAGAAGTAGCAACGTTGGCTCCTAAGGGAAGCTTGGATGGAGATATTGTACAGGAAACCTTTCCACCGGTTCGTCAGATGGCATCGGGAAGTCAGAATACAAGTCCGTTGAGACAGGCCAGTGCGACGCCTGCAGCTGTGGCTGAAGAAGATGAAAACGAAAATGTTTCGGTGAGAGTATCTATCACAATTACGCAACGACTTTACGGTAACCGCCAATCGCAGGGAGGAGGACATTATGCTCAGGCTGGTGGTCTGCACTACAAACCGTTATCCGGAAAATCCTCTGAACAAAAAGAAAATTCCTCTGTTTCTATATCGGAGGAAAAAGATAATAAGACTGAAGATGTACATGCTCCCGTTCGCAACTGGGCTCTGAAAGCTTCGCTTGGTACTTCTTTACCTAAGGGGGATTTTGCGGCACCTTTGACAGCTGGGGTTTCGGTTGAACGGAGATTGAACAAATACCTGTCTTTGGAAGCTGGGTTGCAGTATAATTACTTGCCGGTTGGTAAGTCGGTTGGCAACGATTTGCAGGCATTGGCAGTTCCGTTGCGGCTGAATGTAGCTTTGGCTACATTTCCAAAAGTAGATTTGTATGCAGTTGTTGGTGGAAGTGCAGAGAAGATTGTTAATAAAGGCTTTTCCGAAGATCCAGTTCGCCTTTCGGCTGTGGCAGGATTAGGAGTAGGCTATAAGCTTAATGAACGTTTGTCTTTGTTTGCCGAGCCTCTGCTTTCGCATCATTTTGCAACCGATTCCGAAGTCCGGAGCTTACGTAGTGAACGGGCGACCAACATGAATCTTCTGTGTGGAGTGCGTATGACTTATTAACCATAAATTTGAATGTATGATGAAAAACTTAAGAACTAAAATATATATGTATGGACGCATTCTGACGTTTGTACTCTTTATATTGACTTTTGTCTCTTGTGGCAAGGAAACATTGGACTTTAATAATCCGGATGTTGAACTGTTTGTCAAGCAGTTGAAGAACGGAAATTATTCGGCTGAAGGTACTGATGGTCTAAGTAAGTTTCCGCATTTTAGTCAGGACGATATAGATGACCTGTTGAAGTATGCAGACGATCTGACGGTTATCCCTTCCTTTCCTTTGGCTCCTGTATCCTATTCGGCTGGCGGAAAGTTGCGCTTGGGAGAATGTCTGTTGTGGACTGTAGAGACAATACGTCTGGGACATAATGCTTCTATGGGCTGTAAAATGGTTCATACGGATGCCGAGAATTATGAGGGTATCTACTTCTTGTCGGACGAAGAAGTGATTGATGCAGTGGCCCGCTATCGTCGTTGGTGGGAGGCACGCAAGTATCCGCGAACGATGTGGACAATAGATCCTTGCTATAACGAACCTCTTTGTGGCAGTGGATATATGTGGTGGTAATTTGATTTCCTTATGAAAACATTTTTGCTCGTTTTAGGGCTGCTGTTTACAGTAGCTCTCCCTTGTTATTCCCAAAACTGGACGGCACAGGACTCTTTGCGCTTACAGAAATTGTTGGATGGCGAGAAGCAACCGGAGCTGAATCCGGAGGCTATCGAAGAACTGTTTCACGGAAAACTGATGGGAAATCAAAAGCTGTCAAAACAGAAAAAATGGCTGGACTTTGATGAAACCTTGCCGACTGCTCCTAAGGTTTCTACAGAAAAAGTTGTGCTGACGTTGTATCCTTATAAACCTAATACACCCTATAATTGGGATCCTGTATATCAGAAGAAAATACATGTCGATAAAGACACCTGGCGAGGACCATTCTATCAGCTGAAGACACTGAAGACTCCTACCAATTGGGCTAAAAATCCGTTGGATGCCGGATTGCGTGAATCCGTAGAACAGGTAGAGGCTACAGGTTTACGCTATCGGGCAACAGAGCGGCTGAATAATATGATGGTGGGTACCTGGCAGAGTACGGCTGGCTGTGGTGTAGGAGGTTTGGACTTGATGTTGCCGTTTACCCGAGAATTCTGGAGTTTCAAAAAACGCAAGATCAGAAAGCGCACGCTGGAGGTATTGCGCACGTATGGAGACTCGATTACGGTATGGGAACGAAAAGATATGGACCCAGGTCTGAAGTAAGGTGGAAACTTTTTGTTGTTATTGTTTGTTCTTACTATAAATATGCTGGTATAAGCATGGAATGGTCAAGAAGATTATCCGATACATACATTTAATTTTTTTGTAGTGAGATATGAATAGAATAACTTCTCTTTTTGGAATTAAATATCCTATTATTCAAGGAGGAATGGTGTGGTGCAGTGGTTGGAGATTGGCTTCCGCTGTGAGCAATGCCGGAGGATTGGGACTGTTGGGTGCAGGATCCATGCATCCGGAAACCTTGCGTGAACATATTCGGAAATGTCAGGCTGCTACAACAAAACCGTTCGGAGTTAATATTCCCCTGATGTATCCCGAGATAGAAACGATCATGCAGATTGTGGCTGATGAAAAGGTCAGGATTGTTTTTACTTCTGCCGGTAGTCCCAAGAAGTGGACTGGATGGTTGAAAGAACGTGGTATAACAGTGGTGCATGTTGTCTCATCATCACGTTTTGCCGTTAAAGCTGAAGAGGCGGGTGTTGATGCTATTGTGGCAGAAGGTTTTGAGGCTGGCGGTCATAATGGACGGGAAGAAACGACTACCTTGTGCTTGATCCCAGCCGTGCGAGCAGTAACATCGCTGCCATTGATAGCTGCCGGAGGAATAGCAACCGGAAGAGCTATGCTGGCTGTGAGAACACTGGGAGCCGAAGGCGTTCAGATAGGAACGCGTTTTGCGTTGACTGCAGAAAGTTCGGCCAGTGAAGCTTTCAAGAATTACTGTTTGCAATTGGAAGAAGGAGATACCCGTTTGATGCTGAAGAAACTTTCACCGGTTCGTCTGGTACGGAATAAGTTTAGAAGTGACGTGGAGGTTGCCGAAGCAAAAGGTGCAAGTGAAGAGGAACTTCGTTTGTTATTGGGACGAGGACGTGCCAAGTTGGGTATGTTTGAAGGAAATCTGGAGGAAGGTGAACTGGAAATAGGGCAGGCATCTTCTTTGTTGTGTGGTAAGGGAATCCAGACAGTAGAGGAGGTAGTAAACGACTTGCAGAAAGAATATGCTGAAGCATGGGATGAGATACTTAAAAGCAAAGATGCCCTGATCTGAAAAGCAGGAGAAATTAAGGTATAAGACATTAGTCTGTATGCAAAGAAATACACGGATTGCAACTAACAACGATGAGTGTTGGGAAGCATCCGTGTATTTTTTATGTTTCGAGAAAACGTCTGGTTGGATAAACAGCGTATCTCTTATAGTTCAATAGTCTCGTATTTCAATCCGAATACGTCAGCCACAGCTTTGTAGGTGACTTTGCCTTCTACAATGTTCAGTCCGAGTGCCAGTGACGGATCTTCTTTACAGGCTTGTTTCCAGCCTTTGTTGGCTAACGCTACAGTGTACGGCAGAGTAGCGTTGGTCAAAGCCATAGTTGAAGTAAAAGGTACGGCACCTGGTATGTTGGCTACTGCATAATGCACAATTCCGTCTATTATATAAGTAGGATCACTATGGGTAGTGGGGTGTGAGGTTTCGAAACAGCCTCCTTGGTCAATGGCTACATCCACCAGCACAGTTCCCGGCTTCATCAGTTTCAGCATATCTTTGGTTATCAGATGCGGTGCCTTATCTCCTGGAATTAGGACAGATCCTATTACAAGGTCGATGTTAGGCAGCTCTGTCACAATGTTGTGCATGGACGAGTAGAGTGTCTTGACATTTTTAGGCATTATTTCGCTAAGGTATCGCAAGCGGGCAAGATTTATGTCAGTGATCATGACTTCAGCTCCCATACCGGCTGCAATTTGGGCGGCATTGGTTCCAACAATACCTCCTCCCAGCACAAGTACCCTTGCCGGGCGTACTCCTGTAACTCCTCCCATGAGTTTACCTTTTCCGCCTTGTGGCTTTTCGAGGAAGTGTGCACCGACTTGTGTGGCCATACGTCCGGCCACTTCACTCATCGGAGTAAGCAAAGGCAGCGAACGGTCTTCTTTTTCGACTGTTTCGTATGCAATGCACACAGCCCCGCTCTCTATCATGGCTTCAGTCAGCACTCTGTCGGCGGCAAAGTGGAAGTAGGTAAATACAACTTGTCCCTTCTTGATGAGTTTATACTCAGGTTCGATAGGTTCTTTAACCTTGACAATCATATCGGCAATAGCATATACCTCGTCAATCGAAGGAAGAATCTTGGCACCTACGGCCTGATAGACGTCATCGGTGAAGCCGCTATTTGCACCGGCATTGGTCTGTATATACACTGTATGCCCTTTCTTCACCAGTTCTGCAACTCCTGCAGGGGTCATTCCTACACGGTTCTCATTGTTCTTAATTTCTTTGGGTACTCCGATAATCATAACCTTGAAGTTTTAAATGTGAGGTTAAACATGGCTAAAGATACTGATAATTCTGATATTTTGTTATTTGTGTAGTGTGTTGTATAGCATATATGCAGCTTTTTGCTTGCAAAATGATTAATCGGCATTTGCATACGAGTTTTTTTCATTACTTGAATCTTTCTTTTTATATTTGCCGTACGTTTAAGTATAAAAAATAATTGTTTGTTGTAATGAACGGAAATCTTAGGTCTATTCTCTTTTTATTGGTAGGGTGTGGCTTTTTTGTGCAGACGAAAGCACAAGATGTTTTATTCCACCCTCCTTTTGATTTTCCGATTGTGTTTTCCGGAAATTTTGGTGAAATACGGGCCAATCATTTTCATGGAGGACTGGATTTTAAGACCGGCGGAGTGACTGGTAAACCAGTGTGTGCATTGGCAGATGGATATATCTCCCGAATTCGTGTTACTCATGGGTCGGGATATGTGCTTGATGTTGTTTACGATAATGGTTATTCTACCATCAACCGTCATCTTAGTGCTTTTGTAGGTGAAATAGCCCGTAGGGTAGAAGAACTGCAGTATAAAGAAGAAAGCTGGGAAGTGGACATAACTCCCTCACCTGACGAATATCCGGTAAAAGCCGGACAAGTCATTGCATTGAGTGGGAATACGGGATATTCGTTCGGACCTCATTTGCACTTGGATGTTTTTGAAACATCAACCGGAGATTACGTCGATCCGTTGCCCTTTTTTAAAAAGAATGTGAAAGATCATACAGCACCACGTGCACAAGGCATTATGGTGTTTCCTCAGCCTGGTCGTGGAGAAGTAGAAGGGAAGCAGGCTCCGACCGCATATTCCATGCAACGTCTGGGAAAACCCATTGTAGCCTGGGGATGGATTGGTTTGGGAATTCGTGCTTATGATTATATGGAAGGGGCGCAGAATCGTTATGGGGTGCATACGGTGATCCTGGAAGTAGATGGAAAAGAAGTATTCCGCAGTGTGGTCGACCGTTTTGCTTACGAAGAAAACAGGTACATCAACTCGTGGACGAAAGGACAATATATGAAATCGTTTATCGCTCCTGGCAATCGTTTGCGCATGTTGCATGCCTCCAATGACAGTCGCGGACTGATAAATATAGATGAAGAACGTGCCTATCAGATTGTTTATACATTGATGGATGCGTTGGGCAATACATCCAAAGTACGCTTTACTGTGCAGGGAAAGAGGACTGAGATTGCCATGATGCCTCCTCATCCGGAGAAATATGTTTTTAAGTGGGATAAGACAAATTACCTGCAAGAGCCGGGAATGGAACTTGTGGTGCCTCGTGGAATGCTTTACGAGGACGCCCGACTGAATTATGCCATATATGCCGACAGTGCTGATATTTCCTATACCTATCAGTTGAACGATGTCGTAGTACCTTTGCATGACTATTGTGATTTGAGCATCGGTCTGCGGCATTATCCGGTAGACGATATGTCGAAATATTACGTGGCCCGTGTGACTTCTAAAGGAGGAAAGTATGGTGTAGGGGGCAAGTTCGACGATGGATTTATGAAAGTTCGTATACGCGAACTGGCTACCTATACAGTAGCAGTTGATACGGTACCTCCGGTTCTGACTCCGGTAGGGCAAGGACAATGGGGGCGTACGGGGCGCATCGTGTTTAAGGCCAAGGATAAGGAGACCGGTATCAGCAGTTATCGGGGGACCATTGATGGGAAATACGCATTGTTTGGCAAACCTAATTCTGTCAGTGGAAATCTGGTTTGCGAACTGGATCCCAAACGGGTGAAGAAAGGAAGCAGGCATGTGCTGGTAATGACCGTTACGGACGGTTGTGGAAATAAGACAACCCGTCAGTATCATTTTGTATATTAAGTGCTGTTTCAGGTATGTGTATTATCTGGGAGTTAAATCAAATATATCGATTAAATAAAAAAGTAAAGTATGAAAAGTAAAAGACTGATTCTTTCCGTCTCGTTGGTGCTAACAGCTGTAGTCAATGCACTGGCTTGTACCAATCTGATAGTTGGGAAAAATGCCTCGGCTGACGGTTCTACCATTGTTTCTTATTCTGCCGACTCCTATGGCTTGTTCGGCGAGTTGTATCATTATCCGGCAGGTGTACATAAAAAAGGTACGCTGATTGATATTTATGAATGGGATACCGGCAAATATCTGGGAAAGATAGAACAGGCCCGTCAAACTTATAATGTGATTGGAAATATGAATGAATTCCAGGTAACTATCGGAGAAACGACCTTTGGAGGACGTCCGGAACTGGTAGATACTACCGGAATAATAGATTATGGCAGTCTGATATATTTAGGATTGCAACGTTCGCGTACAGCTCGTGAAGCAATCAATGTGATGACAGAATTGGTTGAGGAATACGGTTATTACAGTAGCGGTGAGTCGTTTACTATTGCCGATCCTAATGAAATATGGATTATGGAAATGATCGGGAAAGGACCGGGTGTGCGTGGTGCAGTATGGGTAGCTGTACGTGTGCCGGACGACTGTATTTCGGCACATGCCAATCAAAGCCGTATTCATCAGTTTGATATCGAAGATAAAAACAATTGTATCTATTCTCCGGATGTGATATCTTTTGCTCGCGAAAAAGGCTACTTCAATGGAGTGAATAAAGACTTTAGTTTTGCCGATGCTTATGCTCCGCTTGATTTTGGCGCCCGTCGCTATTGCGAAGCCCGCGTGTGGAGTTATTTCAATATGTTCACCGATCGTGGAAATGAATTTCTCCCTTATATCGAAGGAAAGAGTGATACACCGATGCCGCTTTACGTAAAGCCGAACCGGAAGATTTCTGTACAGGATGTAAAGAATGCCATGCGCGATCATTACGAAGGTACTCCGCTTGACCTAAGCAAGGACTTTGGTGCAGGTCCGTATCACACTCCTTATCGTCTGTCTCCGCTCGATTTCGAAGTCAATGGGGTGAAATACTTTAATGAACGTCCTATCTCTACACAGCAGAGCGGTTTTGTATTTGTAGCACAGATGCGCTCAGACATGCCCGATCCTATTGGTGGCGTACTTTGGTTCGGAGTAGATGATGCCAACATGACAGTGTTTACACCTGTATACTGCTGTACCGATAAGGTTCCTGTATGCTATACACCTGTTGATGGTGCAGATTATATTACTTTCTCCTGGAATTCTTCTTTCTGGATATTCAACTGGGTGGCCAATATGGTATATCCGCGTTACGACCTGATGATTGATGACGTCCGGGCTGTTCAGACTGAACTGGAGACGACATTCAATAACGCTCAGGAGGGTGTAGAAGCTGCCGCCGCCCGTTTGCTGGAAACCGATCCGGTAAAAGCCAAACAATTCCTGACCAATTATACGAACATGACAGCCCAAAGTACGTGGGAGACTTGGAAGCGTCTTGGTGAATTCTTGGTTGTGAAGTATAACGACGGTGTGGTACGTCGGATGAAAGATGGAAAGTTTGAGCGTAATGCCATTGGACGGCCAGCTGGTGTTACTCGACCCGGATATCCGAAAGAATTTTTGGAAGAATATGTGAAGCAGACAGGCGACAGATATAAAATACCTGAATAATTTGTTAATTCATTTTATGTGTTTATCTTTGTAGCAAACAAGTTTTGAATATATCTGTTGGTAAAGAGCATATGAATTGTAAAATCTTTAAATAAATTTTGTATTATGGAAAATCAAGAACTGATTAAGCAGGTGACTGAGAAAGCTGAACAGTGGCTTACCCCGGCTTATGATGCCGAAACTCAGGCTGAAGTAAGAAAAATGTTGGAAAACCAGGATAAGACAGAACTGATCGAAAGTTTTTATAAGGATCTGGAATTTGGTACAGGTGGATTGCGTGGCATTATGGGAGCCGGAAGTAATCGCATGAATATCTATACAGTGGGTCTGGCTACTCAGGGATTGGCCAATTATTTGAATAAATGTTTTGCAGGAAAAGGTCAGATTTCAGTAGTCGTAGGTCACGATTGCCGTAACAACAGCCGTAAGTTTGCAGAGATTTCTGCTGATATTTTCTCGGCCAATGGCATTAAAGTCTATTTGTTCGATGATTTGCGTCCTACTCCGGAAGTATCGTTTGCTATCCGTCACTTGGGTTGTCAGAGTGGTATTAATATCACGGCAAGTCATAACCCGCGCGAATACAATGGCTATAAAGCTTATTGGGATGATGGCGCCCAGGTATTGGCACCGCACGATACTGCAATTATTGATGAAGTGAACAAAGTAACTGTAGCTGATATCAAATTTAACGGAAACAAAGATCTGATTCAGATTATCGGTGAAGATGTTGATAAGGCTTATCTGGATAAGGTACATTCAATCTCTATCGATCCCGAAGTTATCAAACGTCAGAAGGATTTAAGTATTGTTTATACTCCTCTGCATGGTGCAGGCCGTGCCTTGATTCCGGCTTCGCTGAAGTTGTGGGGATTTGAGAATATCCATTGTGTAGAGTCTCAGATGGTGAAGGACGGTAACTTCCCGACAGTCGTTTCGCCCAATCCGGAAAATGCAGAAGCTCTGACGTTGGCTATCAAGTTGGCTAAGGAAATTAATGCTGACATTGTAATGGCGAGCGACCCGGATGCCGACCGTGTAGGTATGGCATGTAAGGACGACAAGGGCGAATGGGTACTGATTAACGGTAACCAGACTTGTCTGTTATTCCTTTATTATATTATTAAGAACCGTTTGGCTACTGGTAAGATGCAGCCGGGCGACTTCATCGTGAAGACAATTGTAACTACCGAGCTTATTAAGGCTGTGGCTGATAAGAACAAGGTTGAGATGCTCGACTGCTACACCGGATTCAAGTGGATTGCCCGTGAAATCCGTTTGCGTGAAGGCAAGCAACAATACATTGGCGGTGGTGAAGAAAGCTACGGTTTCCTGGCCGAAGACTTTGTGCGTGATAAAGATGCAGTTTCTGCTTGCTCTTTGCTGGCCGAAATCTGTGCTTGGGCTAAGGATCAGGGTAAGACACTGTACGATATCTTGATGGGTATTTATGTAGAATACGGTTTCTCGAAGGAAACTACAGTAAATGTAGTAAAACCCGGTAAGAGCGGCGCCGAAGAGATCAAGGCCATGATGGACAACTTCCGTGCTAATCCTCCTAAGGAAATCGGTGGATCGAAAGTTTGCGTGATAAAGGACTACAAGACATTGAAGATGACTGATGCAGCTGGTCAGGTGACCGATCTGAATATGCCTGAATCTTCCAATGTTCTTCAGTACTTTACCGAAGACGGAACGAAGATTTCTGTTCGTCCGTCGGGAACAGAACCTAAGATTAAGTTCTATATTGAAGTAAAAGGCGAAATGGGATGTCCGAAATGTTATGCAAGTGCTAATGCCGAGGCTGAGAAGAAAGTTGAGGCTGTTCGTGCTTCTTTAGGCATCTGATAGAACTCTGATATTATTTTTCCCCTCCTGCAGCCTGTTTTTTTACGGGTTGCAGGAGGGATTTTTTTTGTCCGTAGTTAGGGTTCCTAAAGTCCATAGTTACGTCGCTAAAGTCTATAGTTATGCCGCTAAAGTCCATAGTTATGACACTAACGTCCATTATCTGGAAACAGTTGTTCGGTTAGGTTATTCTTTTAGATTTTATCTGTATTTTTGTCATGCCTGTTAAGTCGTTGTTCAGTATCGCTTATCCGTGTTTGCTGACTCTTCGGGCGCAGCAGGAGTGACCCCTTACTATGTGGAAAACAACATTTAGAAAAATCAATGTGACATGAAGATCAGAAATTTAGAAAGAAGAATCGTTATTGTGGCAATGGCATGTCTGTTCAGCTTGCCGATGGTGTCTCAGGTTTCTTTATTCCCGACGCCGGTAGAGGTCCGGAAAGTAGAAGGGCATTTCATGGTTGGAAGGAATCTTCAGGTTGGCAGCAACGGAGGATATGCAGCGTTGCTGGCCGGGAAGTTAGGCGAGGAACTGAAAGAGATATCCGCAGATACCCGGGCATCGGGAGAGGTATTTCTGGAACTGAATGAACTTGCCGGTTTGCCTGATGAAGGCTATACGATGGAGGTAACTCCTGCCAAGGTTGTTTTGAAAGCTTCATCGGCAGCAGGACTGTTTTATGCTAAAGAGACATTCCTGCAGTTGGCTGAGACGGCTGGAGGAAAAATCAGATGTTGCAGGATTGAAGATGCTCCGCGGTATTCCTGGAGAGGCTTTATGCTTGACGAAAGCCGTCATTTCTTTGGTAAGGAGAAGGTCAAGCAGTATCTTGACATGATGGCTTCGCTGAAGTTGAATGTTTTTCACTGGCATCTGACTGACGAACCGGGCTGGAGAATCGAAATCAAGAAGTATCCGAAGCTTACCTCCGAAGGCGCTGTAGGAAACTGGCACGACCCGAAGGCACCGGCTCAATTCTATACCCAGGACGATATACGCGAGATAGTGTCTTATGCTGTCGAGCGTCATATCATGATTCTTCCTGAATTTGATATGCCCGGACATGCTACCGCCGTCTGCCGTTCCTATCCCGAAGTGTCCGGGGGAGGTGAGGGAAAGTGGGAAGGTTTCACTTTTCATCCCTGCAAGGAAGAAACCTTTGAGTTTATCAGTCATATTTTCGACGAGATTATTTCTCTTTTCCCGTCACCCTATATTCATGTAGGTGGCGACGAAGTACATTTCGGAAACCAGAGCTGGTATACCGATCCGGAGATTCAGCAATTCATCAAGGACAAGAATCTGGGCAATGAGGTAGGACTTGAGCATTATTTTATCCGTCGGATAGCCGACATGCTGGCTTCGAAAGGAAAGACCATGATTGGCTGGGATGAGATTGTGGATGCAGGCGTGTCGCCCGAGAAAGCTGTAGTCATGTGGTGGCGTCACGACAGAAAACATCAGTTGGTAAAGGCCCTGGAAAACGGGTACAAAGTCATTATGACCCCGCGCCGACCGTTGTATGGTGACTTTGTGCAGTACGGCCAACATACGGTAGGACGTTTCTGGGACGGCTATAATCCGATAGAGGATATTTGCCGTTTTCCGGAACCGATCATACATTTGGCACAAGGCTATGAAGATCGGCTAATGGGACTTCAGTTCAGTATGTGGACCGAGCGTGTGGCCGATGAGAAGAGGCTTGACTTTATGACGTTTCCCCGTCTGGCTGCTGTTGCCGAGTCGGCATGGACACCGGCAAAAAAGAAAGACTGCAGCCTGTTTATGCAGAAGCTGCCCAAATTCCTGAAACTGCTTGATCGGTTGGGCATTTACTATTTCAATCCTTTTCAGCCGGATGCCACTCCCGAACCGGATGCCCCCGATAAAGACGATGTACTGAAGAACGGCTGACCCGAACAGAGCTGAAAAGAAAAACTGCACCGGACTGTAGACATTCGATTCTATGCGTCCGGTGCAGTTTTTATATATGTCGGATTACCTGAAAAGCTTTGCTGCATGTACTGATAGGAGGGAAGGAGTGATCATCCTTTTGCTTCCTGATACATGAAACGCTTGATGCTTTTCTTCGCAGTTTTCTCAAACTCTTCAAAGTGAATCTTGACTTTCGTTATCTGGCAATAAGCAGGCAGTTGCTGGTTCAGTTCTACCCGGTTGTTTTCCATGATGCCTTCGATGTCTTTCTGTTGCAGGCCATGGGCGAAAGCATCGTCGAAGTCGGGATAGATAAGTGCTACAAGTTTATCTTTCTGCAGGACAACCAGCGACTCGGATACATAAGGCATGTTGTTCAGTTTGCTTTCTATTTCCTCCGGATAGATGTTCTGTCCGCTGGCTGTAAGCAACATGTTCTTGCTGCGTCCTCTGACGGTGACGTAACCGTCTTTGTCCATGGTGCCCAGGTCACCGGTGTGCAACCAGCCGTTCGCGTCGATGATTTGCGCTGTGGCTTCCGGATTTTTATAGTAACCCAGCATCAGGTTGGCTCCGCGGCAGACGATTTCGCCTGCTACATGTTGCGGGTCGTTGGAGTCAATCTTGACTTCCATTCGTGAAGTTGCTTTGCCGCAGGAAGCCAGTTTCAGGGTTTCCCAACGGCTCGAACAGATGATAGGACCGCATTCTGTCATACCATAGGCAATGGTATAGGGGAACCCGATGGATTTCAGAAAGCGTTCGACATCGGCGTTGAACGGTGCGCCTCCGATGATGATTTCATCAAAATTTCCGCCGAATATTTCCATCGCTTTCTTACGTGCATCGGCTTTGATGCGGTCATTGATGATGGGCATCCGCAGCAGCAGTTTTCCAATACGGTTGTCGACACGAGGCAGAATATCCTTCTTGATGATTTTCTCGACAATGAGCGGTACACAGGAGATGACCCGTGGCCTGATTTCTGCGAAAGACTGGGCGATAATCTTGGGCGACGGCATACGGGTAAGAAAGTACAGATGGGCGCCGGCTGAGAATCCGTACAGGAAATCATATACCATGCCGAATACATGTCCCAACGGAAGCATGGATACGATGTGGTCACCCGGGCGAACGGGCAACATTTCGTGGCAATAGGCGATGTTGGACCACAGGCTGCGATAGGGTAGCATGACTCCTTTCGAATAGCCTGTTGTGCCTGATGTATAGTTGATGACCGCCAGTTCTTCGGGTGAAGCCTCTTTGCGGTAGCAGATGTGTTCCGGACGGAAATTCTTGGGATAGCGTTGCCCGTAGATGGCATTGCGATGCTCGAACGCTTCCATCAGCCGTTCGTCGCGGCAGACTACCGGGTTGAAGTCCGGCATCAGCACAATGCCCAGCAGTAGCGGCATGGCGTCTTCGTTCAGGTTTTCCCATATCTGGTCGCCGACAAACAGCAGCTTGGCTTCGGAGTGGTTGACAATGTTGTGTATGTTGTCAGCCTTGAATTCGTGAAGTATGGGGACAATGACTGCACCATAGGTCAGGGTTGCAAGAAAGGTCACAGCCCAATGTGCGCTGTTGCGTCCGCAAACGGCAATCTTATCGCCGGGCTTAATGTTGGCACTTTCCAATACGATGTGGAATTTGGCTATTTTCCGGGCAACATCTTTGTATTGCAATGTGGCGCCTTTATAATCTGTCAGGGCATTTCTGTCCCAGTTTTGTATGATGCTTTGCTCAATGTAGTCAATGAACTGCTGTTTCTGTTCCATTTGTTAAATCGGCACACTTTAGTTAAAACCGTGCAAATATAGGGCTTATACCAATGCGAAACAAGCAGTTCATGTTTTTTAGTTTTTACTTTTCTCCGAAATGAGCAGTAGCTTATCGCCTACATGCAGCTTCAGGCTTCCATTGGGAATGAGGTATTCGTCGCCTCTTTTTACAATCATCACCAGTGTTCCCTGAGGCAGGTTCATGTCTTTCAGGGTGTCGCCCTGTGCCAGTATTTCCGGAGTGACGGTCATATCTTTCAGGTCGGAGTCTATCTCATCGGGCAGTTCCACACCGAAGTCGTTGCCTGTTTTAGGCATCGGAATGGAGAGGCCCAGCAATCGGGCGGCCCGCGATACGGTAGTTCCCTGGATGATGAGCGAGACGATGGTGATGAAGAAGACAATGTTGAAGATGGCATCAGAGCCTGGCACATTGGCTACTACGGGATAGGTGGCAAAAATAATGGGAACAGCTCCGCGCAGTCCGACCCATGAGATGAACAGGCGTGATTTGAGCGTTATTTTTTTGCCGAAAGGCAGCAGGCAAAGGAAGACGCTGAGCGGACGGCCTATCAGAATCATGAATACACCGATGAGCAAGGCCACGCAGGCTACTTCGAGCATCTCGCGCGGATTGACCAGAAGTCCCAGGCACAGGAACATGATGATCTGGAACAGCCATGTCAGTCCGTCCATAAAGGTATATATTTCTTTCCTATACATAATCTTGGCGTTACCCACCATCATTCCGGCTATGTAGACAGCCAGATAGCCGTTCCCCTTCAGCAGGTCGGTAAGGGAGAAGGTGAAGAACACGAATGCCAGCAGCAGAATCGGGTAGAGTGCTTGATTATCGATGTTGATTCTGTTCAGGATGAGGATGGCCAGTTTTCCCAGCAGA
This sequence comes from Bacteroides sp. ET489, assembly GCF_030518095.1. Taxonomy (NCBI): domain Bacteria; kingdom Pseudomonadati; phylum Bacteroidota; class Bacteroidia; order Bacteroidales; family Bacteroidaceae; genus Bacteroides; species Bacteroides sp. ET489. The sequence goes on along the minus strand of NZ_JAULLJ010000018.1, from coordinate 23,159 downwards.
TAGCCGGCGCCGGCTCCGACGATGAACTGCACGATGAACGAGCCCAGTATGTGTGCGGTTTCCATCCCCGACGACTGGATGAACTGTATCAGCACGATGGTAAGCATGTAGGCCATCGGGTCGTTACTTCCGCTTTCCAGTTCGAGCATGGGGCGCAGGTTGTGCTTCAGGTTAATCTTCTGCGAGCGCAGTATGGCGAATACGGAGGCCGAATCGGTAGAAGACATGGTAGCGGCCAGCAGCAGGCTGGTGATAAGCGGGAAGTGAATGTTGGTCCAGCTCATGCCCGAAAGCCACCAGATGAAGAGTCCGGTGAACAGGGCTGTAAGCAGTACGCCCGCTGTTGACAATACGATACCCGGCCACAGGATGGGGCGAATCTCGCTTATCTTGGTATCCATACCGCCCGAAAACAGGATGACGCTCAGAGCAACCATACCGATGAACTGTGCCTCCTGTGCATTGTGGAACTGCAATCCCAGTCCGTCGCTGCCAAAGGCCATGCCCACCATGAGGAAGAGCAACAAGGCTGGTACTCCGAAACGGTAGCCGGTCTTTCCGACAACGATACTGACAAAAAGTAAAATAGAACCGATAAGAAGGATGTTTTCTGCTGTAAAAATCATGTTGTTGAATAATAAATTGTTAGGAGAATACAAAGATAGCAAACTTTAGTTGAATTTTAAAACAAAGGTGGTTTTTTTTCCGGGCAAAAGGGAAATGCTGCCACCCGACAGGCGCATGATTTGTCTGGATATGCTTAAGCCGATGCCGCTTCCGCCCTCTTTGGTCGTGAAGAAGGGGATGAAGATGTGTTCGGCAATCTCCTGAGGAATCTGTGGCCCGTTGTTCGAAATCTCTATGAATATGGCTTCGGATTCGTTGCAATAGGCGCGTATGCGTATGCAACCCGTGTCGGCTTCCTTGTTGGGAGATGACTCGATGGCCTGTATGGCATTTTTCAGAATGTTGATGACGACTTGCGCTATCAGGTTCTCGTCGGCATAGATGATGAGGTCCTCGGGGGCGACATCGGTCTGGAATGTGATGTGTGCGTCGGGATGCTGGTGCCGGGCCAACTCGATCATTCGTGTAATGAATCCTTTGGCGTAGAACAGAGATGGCTCCGGCGTCGGGATTCGGGTGAACTTCCGGTAGGTTTCGACAAATGCGAGCAATCCTTTGCCGGTACTGCTGATGGTTTGCAGTCCGTTGCGTATTTCTTCTTCTACCGTTGGGGTTGAGGCTTCGTCCGCTTTGCCCGGTTGGGCGACAAGGTGCAGCAACATATCGCTTAGCGAGGTGATGGGAGTCACTGCATTCATGATTTCGTGTGTCAGGACACGGGTGAGCCTGATCCACGAATCGATTTCTTTTTCGTCCAGTTCGTTGTTGATGTCGTTCAGGGCAAGAATGCGCAGAGACTCGTCGCGAACCACTATACTGCTGACGCGTACGGACAGGTTGACCGTGCCGCGCTCGTTGCTGAAAGCAATCTGCAGTTTGTCGCCCGGGCGGCATTGGCTGATGGTGTCCGTCAGTCGGGAGTCCACGCGGCTAAGCTGCTTGACGTGGGTGAACACATTGATGCCCAGCAGCCGTAGGGCTTCATCGTTCTTTTGATAGACAGCTCCGTTTTCGTTCAGCACTACGATGCCGGTGTTGACACAGCCCAGAATCAGCTCGTAGTATTTCTCCTTTTGGATGGTTTCTTTCTTGACGTTGTGCAGGATGCATGCCACTTTGTTCAATGCCCGGTTGACTATCCGGTTTTCCCGGTTGTGGTCGTCCTCGTTGAAGTGGATGGAGTTGTCATTGTTTTCAATGGCATCGAGCAGAAAGAGTACGTTGCGTATGTGGCGGCGGTAAAGCCGGTGTTGCCAGTATAGGGCGACGGGCAAGAGGGCGGTGAACACAAGAGCCCAAAAAGTAGGATTAAGGAATCTTGGGAGGGGCAGGGGATGCCACAGGAGCGTTGCCCAGAAGAAACCTGCCATGAAAGTCACCAGCAGACTGACGCCCACCCGGAACGGATAGTATTGTCTTGGATCTTTTTCCTTCATTCGCGTAACAGTTTGTTAGAGTCCGAATTTCTTCATTTTATTGTATAGGGTCTGGCGGCTGATTCCCAGTTGGGCGGCTACGGCAGACAGGTTACCGTTGCAGCTGTCCAGTGCTTTGCGAATCATCTTGAACTCCATTTCTTCCAAAGTCGAGGCCGGCATTTCCGGGCTTTTCTCCTGATGGGAGGTCAGTTGAAACAGTTCGGCAGGCAAGCAGGTGTCATCGCAGATGATGACGGCCTTTTCGATGGTGTGTTCCAGCTCGCGGATGTTGCCATACCAGGGATGCTGCTTCAGCTTGGCTTGGGCACTTTCGGTGAGGCTGACCAGCGGCTTGTCGTAGCGTTTGCAGAAGCGGGTAATGAACATTTCGGCCAGCGGAACAATGTCTTCGGGGCGTTGCCTGAGCGGCGGGATTTCCAGATGTATCGTGTTGATTCTGTACAACAGGTCTTCGCGGAATTCGTTCCTTTGTACCATGTCCTGAAGATTGCGGTTGGTGGCGCAAATCAGGCGGATGTTGACAGGAACCGGGGTGTTGCTGCCTACACGGACAATGCTGCGGCGCTGGATGGCTGTCAGCAGTTTGGCTTGCAGGTGATAGGGCAGGTTGCCTATTTCGTCCAGGAAGAGGGTACTCTGGTCGGCCGATTCAAACTTGCCGGCACGGTCGGCATGTGCGTCGGTGTAAGCGCCTTTGATGTGGCCGAAAAGCTCGCTTTCGAACAGGCTCTCGGTGATGGCCCCCATATCTACGCACACCATTTCGTGCTGGTGGCGGTGGGACAGTCGGTGTATTTCGCGTGCCAGCATCTCTTTGCCGGTACCGTTTTCGCCGGTTATCAGTATGTTGGCATCGGTTGCGGCGACTTTTTGTACTAACAGCTGCAAGTGCTTCATGGCGGGACTTTCTCCCCAATACATGCTGTCTTTTTCTGTTTTCGGTTTTTTCCGGTCGGTGTTGTTGGCCGGTTGCCCGTCTTCTATGGCACGTATCAGGGTTTCGATGACTTTGCGGTTGTCCCAGGGCTTGACGATGAAGTCGGCCGCTCCCTCCTTCATGCCCCGTACGGCTAAGTCGATATCGGCATAGGCAGTAAAGAGCACAACGGGCAGCTTGGGGACAGCCTTTTTAATTTCGTGCAGCCAGTAGAGCCCTTCATTGCCCGTGTTGATGCCTGCTGTGAAATTCATGTCGAGCAGGATTATTTGCCATTTTTCCTCGTTGATGACGGAGGGCAGTGTGACAGGCGAAGAAAGTACTTTTATGGTATCGAAGTAGGGCTTTAGCAGTAATTGCAATGCTGCGAGTACTCCCTGGTTGTCGTCAACTATGAGAATCTTTCCGTATTTTCTGTTCATCCTTATTTCTGGTAAGCTTTGTTTATTCGGGCTTCGCGAGCCATATGCTTGGAGAGCCTTTACAGAGAGGGTAAATGTACGAATTAAATCTGAAACGCAAGCTTTGTCCGGAGGATATTTTCGGCGCTGGGCCGGAAGTTGCCCGATTGCGGCACACGCGGCTTTGCTTTTTATTCTCCAACCGCAGGTTTCCGTCAGGGATAACAGCGGGGGTATGTCCGTATTCCCGTGGGGTTATGTCCGTATCCTCTTGGGGTTACGTCCGTTCCCTCAAGGGGAAACTCTCGTTCCCCAAGGAGGTTACGGCCGTTCCCCAAAGAGGAAACGACAGTTTCCAAGGCAGGAAACGAACGGAAACTGCAAGCGTTTGAGCTACAGAGCCTTGCTCTTTTTGCCTCCTTGCGCTTGGGTTATAAGAAATCTCTTGGCTAGTCGGCGGCGTACATCCGGTTTATATCAGCTGCATCTTTATGCCGAATGAAAGGCTCAGGTAATCTTTGGGTTTCAGATATTTGTTGGTAAATGCGCTTATCACGTAGAGGTCGCATGTGCTGATTTCGTAGAACAGGCTGATTTGTTTAGCCATAAACCGATGTTTTTGGTCGATGTTGAACGTGACTCGTTGCCCTAAGAAAACATGAAAGCGTATTTTGGACGAAAAGCCATAATAACCTTTAGGATAACGGTCCGGCTCGTTCACCCAGAAGTCATCACCAAATACGGTATTCACATACATGCCGCACGTAAGCGGGTTGATGCTGAACGGACTTTCTTTGATGCGTAAGTCCCAGGGGATATAATTTTGTTTTAAAGTAAAGGTGAGTTTGGCTTTTTTCGATTGATATTTAGGCAGAATGCCGAAAAGCATGTCTGTCTCCCACTGATTGTGACGTCCATAGTCCCAACCGGGACCCACGGACACGAGTCCTATATTGCCTGCGAACTGGATTTTGCTGTATGCGGGTATCAGGGCTTCCCAGTGGTTGCGGTAGCGTCGGATGCGATGGTCGTATTTGTTTTGATACGACGGCATGTCTCCGTTGGTCAGTGGTGCCCATATCGTATCGTGCTTTACGATCCAGACGGTATCATGCCGAAGTTCCGCCTGCTGTATTTGTGCCTGAAGCGGAAATGCGAATACGGACAGGAGCAGAGCAAGGCAATATGGAATACCTTTTTTAATAATATACCACTTCTCTTTCATAGCCTTCGGGTGTGATGGTGAAAATATAATAGTTGCGGTGTTTCATGCAGTCGCTCATATAATACATGATTCCGTCCTCGAAAAGTTCTTCTTCGAAAAGGTGGTGTTCGTGGGCTGCAGTGCAAAACTGAATGCCGGGAAACTCGATGACATACCGTTCGAATACCCGTGCCACATTGTTGTTGAACTGGTCGGCATACGGGCGTACGTGCATGGATATGACAGTCTTGTCAAATTCGTCTCGGCGACTCTTTATTTCGTTTTCCAGAAATTCAAAGTCGGGGATAGGCTGTGAATAGTCGTTTTCGAGGGCATTGGTGTTCAGGCAGACAAACTTGACACGTCCGGCGATGAAACTGAAATTGGGATTACCGAAAATGGCTCTGTAGGCTTCTTCGCCAGTTCCCAGACAGTCGTGGTTGCCAATCAGCGTGACGTAGGGTGTGTTCAGCTTATTCATAATGTCGCGTTGCCACAGGAATTCGTTGGTGACTCCGAAGTCGCTCATGTCGCCTCCATGTATCACAAAGTCAATATCGTTTCGCTGATTCAGATGTTCGACAAAATCCTCCGTCTCGTCGTACCATCGCTGTGAGTCACTCATTGTGACGATCCGTAGGGTGTCTTTGCCCAGGCAGCGTGCCTCGATTTCTTCGATATTGTGTGCATTGACATTTGTTTCACCGCTTATTCGTACATCGTAAGGATGATAATCTATCATGTCGCAACCGGCTAGCAGCAAACATGCCGAAATGATGTAAAGTAGGGAATGCCTCATGTCTATATCTTACGTTAATAATAAAAAGCTGTATGATCGCTCGGACTGTTTGTATAGTGTGATACTCTTCTCTGAGAGGTGGTGTGTGATAAAACAGAAGCCGATAAACAGGTTGCAAAAATATGTTTTTCTCTCTGAATGTAGTTTACCAGATTGGCTCTTTTTGTGTTCCGAAAGGAATACTTTACAAGGGTAGCAGGAGGAGGGGGGAGGAAAATTGGCTTGCTTTTCGTTGGGGAGGGAATAAAACAGAACCGGAGGTATAAAAAAACTGGCTATCAATGATGCCATTGATAACCAGTTCCAGTTCTTTATATATTACTTCTTTTCCGTTAACGGATTCGGTTTACTCGAATGTTCCATAACGTGTAGGAAGCAGTTTGCGGTCGCCCAGAGTGTTGTCTACGCGGGCTACGTTGATCCAGAATTTGTTTTCGCGTACATTCTCTGTCGGATAGGCAGCTTTGGTACGGCTGTAGCAGTGATCCCATTGGTCTGCTACTACTTCGTATTCGGGATGCGGAGCGTTGACCAGTACGTTGTCGGTCTTGTCTGCTGTTCCGTCTTTCACTTCCTGAATTTCATTCCAGATGGATAGCATCACTTGAACAAAGTTGTCGAGTTCGGCCAGGCTTTCGCTTTCGGTTGGCTCGATCATCAACGTGCCATGAACAGGGAATGAAAGGGTAGGAGCGTGATAGCCGTAATCCATCAGACGCTTGGCGATGTCGTTTTCGCTGATGCCTGTTTCCTCGTGAATCTTCCGGCATTCGAGTATCATTTCGTGACCTACAAAACCGTTAGCACCACGATATACGATTCCGTAAGTATCGTTCAGGCAAGCGGCCAGGTAGTTTGCATTAAGTATGGCTATCTTGGTGGCGCGTGTCAGGCCTTCGGCACCCATCATGCGGATGTAGCCGTAAGTGATAGGCAGAATACCTGCACTACCGTACGGAGCAGACGAAACTTCGTTGGCTGCATTGCCAAACATGTGATGTCCGGGGAGGAAAGGAACCAGGTGGCTGGCTACGCAGATAGGACCTACACCCGGGCCACCGCCACCGTGAGGTGAAGCAAAGGTCTTGTGCAGGTTCAGGTGGCAGACGTCGGCACCGATGAAACCGGGGCTGGTCAGGCCGACTTGGGCGTTCATGTTGGCTCCGTCCATATAGACTTGTGCACCGCAATCGTGGATGATCTTGCAGATTTCTACAATCTCGGTTTCGAAGATTCCGTGTGTAGAAGGATAGGTAATCATCAGGGCTGCAAGGTCGGAGCGGTTCTCTTCGGCTTTGGCACGAAGGTCTGCCATGTCGACATTGCCGTGTTCGTCGCAGGCACATGTTACGGTGGTGAAACCTGCCTGAATGGCTGATGCGGGATTGGTTCCATGGGCTGAGGCCGGTATCAGAATCTTGTTGCGGTGGCCTTGACCGATGCTTTCCAGATAGGCGCGGATGACACGCAATCCTGTATACTCGCCTGCTGCGCCGGAGTTGGGTTGCAGGCTGACACCGGCAAATCCGGTGATGACTTTCAGTTCATCGCTCAAATTGTTGATAAGTTCATGGTAGCCCTCTGCCTGGTCTTCGGGGACAAACGGGTGAATGTTCATGAATTCCGGGCGGCTTAACGGAAGCATCTCGGCTGCAGCATTCAGTTTCATGGTGCACGAACCAAGCGAAATCATGGAGTGTGCCAGCGATATATCTTTACGGTCCAGGCGTTTGATGTAGCGCATCATCTCTGTTTCCGTGTGGTACAGGTTGAATACTTCATGAGTCAGGAACGGCGTTTTACGTTTGATGGTATCCTGCAGAATACTGCTGTCGGGGATGCTGGTGATTTTGTGCCAGTCTTGTTCGGCAGCAATGGTGAATATGGAGAGCAGCACATTGACTGCGGCAATGTCTGTGGTTTCGTCGATGCTGAATCCGACGTCACCGTTGTCGAAGTACCGCAGATTGACTTCTTTGCTCAGGGCAATGGTGCGTATTTGCTGAGCCGACAGATTGTCGGGCAGGGCGAAACGCAGGGTATCAAAGTATTGTGTATTCTGTTGGCGGAAGCCCAGTTTGCTGATTGCTTTCTCCAGGAATACGGTGATACTATGGATGCGTTCGGCTATGTTGCGGATGCCTTCCTGACCGTGGTATACGGCATAGAATCCGGCCATGGTGGCAAGCAGGGCTTGAGCAGTACATATATTGGATGTAGCCTTCTCGCGCTTGATGTGCTGTTCGCGTGTCTGTAGGGCCATGCGGTAGCACAGCTTACCGTATTTGTCACGCGACCATCCGATGATACGTCCAGGCATGTTGCGTTTGTATTCATCGCGTGTGGCAAAATAGGCAGCCGACGGTCCGCCGTAGAACATCGGAGTACCCAAGCGCTGTGTCGATCCGAAGACAATGTCAGCACCCCATTCGCCCGGAGGAGTGAGCAGGGCCAGACTCAGGATGTCGGCAGCTACAGCTACTTTGCAACCGGCAGCATGGGCTTTTTCAACGAAACTGCGATAATCCTCAACGTTACCGCTGGCATTGGGGTATTGAACTACGCAGGCAAATATGTCGGGAGTCAGTTCCGTTTCATTATAACGTCCTACAGTAAGGCGAATGCCCTGCGGGATGGCGCGGGTTGTCATTACGGCCAAGGTCTGCGGGAAAATGCTTTCATCTACAAAGACGGTGTTGGCACCTTCCTTTTGCTGCGCGCGTGAGCGCAAGGCGTGCATCATGGTAACGGCCTCGGCAGCAGCTGTTCCTTCGTCGAGGAGGGAGCAGTTGGCGAGCGGCATTCCGGTCAGGTCGCATACTGCGGTCTGGAAGTTCATCAGGGCTTCCAGACGTCCTTGGGAAACTTCAGTCTGATAAGGAGTATAGGATGTATACCATACTGGATTTTCGAAAACATTGCGTTGGATAACCGCCGGGGTGATGGTGCCATACCAACCCATGCCTATATATGTAGTATAAAGTTTGTTTTTCGAGGCTAGCTGGGCAATGTGGCCTGCAAATTCATATTCAGTCATAGGTTCGGGCAAGTCGAGAGGCTTGTCTAAGCGGATATTGGACGGAATGGTCTTGTCTATCAGTTCATCAAGGCTGCTAACGCCTATTTTGCGTAGCATAGTCTCTTCATCCTGGGGAGTAATCCCAATGTGGCGATTGATCAATAAGTCGTTTTTCATATCTATATTGATTAAAAATGTTTTTTAATTCGGTTCCTTTTTTGTCAAGCAAGATAATATGGTTTATCTGAAGAATGGATTTTCGGCTTTTTCGATACCAATGGTAGTGGGTGCGCCGTGTCCTGGATAAACAACTGTTTCGTTAGGTAGCACAAACAGGCGGCTACAGATGTGCTCTATCAGTTCATCGAAGTTGCCTCCCGTCAGATCGGCACGTCCGATACTGCCTTGGAATAGTACGTCGCCCGAGAACATGCAATGTTCGGCGGCACAATAGTACACCAAGCTGCCGGGTGAGTGCCCGGGTACGTGGATAGCTTCGAGCTGGGTGTTTCCGAAGGTGATGATGTCGCCGTCGTGCAGATATTTACCTAACGGGACAGGAGCTTCCTGAAGCTGGAATCCAAACATCCGGCTTTGCTTGGGAGCTTCATCTATCCAATACTCATCGGCCTGATTGGCTTCGGCTTTCAAGCCAAATTCTTTCAGCATAAAAGGGTTGCCAAAGATGTGGTCAAGGTGCAGGTGGGTATTGAGCAGATGTTTTATATTCAGCTGGAAGCTGGTAATGAATCCTTTGAGTGCCTGCTTCTCTTCTTCGTAGAAGCACCCGGGGTCGATGACAACTGCTTCGCGCGTTTCGTCCCATAACACGTAGCAGTTCTCGGGGAACATATTGAATTCAAATCTTTTAATTTTCATCTTTTTTGTATGATTTTCTGATTTATAGATTAGAGGATTTACAAGTGAAAATGCAGTCTGGTTTATATGGCCGTATAGACTACTTTTTTGGTTTCGAAAAATTCTTCTTTATAATAATCTTTCAGATCCCATATGGCGGTTCTTTGCTTGAATGGCAAAGTTTCGTTGGCCAGTTCGCCACCTTTCAGGCAGATAAGTCCGTTGGGCAAGGTATTTCGCCCTTCGGAAGCAATGTTTTTACAGATGATCTTTATCAGGTCGGCAAGGGGCATGACGGCACGGCTTACGACAAAATCGAACTTCTGTTTCTCTTCTTCCGCACGTTCGTGGCAGAAAGTCGTGTTCTTTAATCCGATGCTGTTGGCAACTTCGCTGGCTACACGTACTTTTTTCCCGATGCTGTCTACCAGATGGAAATGTGATTCGGGAAAAAGAATGGCCAGCGGGATGCCCGGGAATCCTCCTCCGGTGCCTAAGTCCATAATACGGGTGCCGGGGCGGAAACGGATTACCTGCGCTATTCCTAATGAGTGGAGTACATGGTGTTCGTATAGATTCGTAATATCTTTGCGGGAGATTACGTTTATTTTAGAGTTCCAGTCGGTGTAGAGGTCGTACAGAGCAGCGAACTGTATCTTTTGTTCGGCTGTCAGGTCGGGGAAATATTTCAATATGATGTCCATTGCCTTCTTGATTGCTTTAACGTTGCAGATTGATTTCTGGTTGTTCTTGTCTTATCTGACGGATTCTATTATTTGCAGGTCGTCACTTAGCAAATGTTGCATCATTTCCCATGGCAAGCTGATTTCGATAGCCCCCATTACGTAAGGGGCGATGTCATACACATTATAATAGAATGTAATGCCTTCCTTGGTCAGATAGAAATTCTCGGTAGGGGTCAGTTCGCCTGTGCTGGCATATCCCATTTCTTCGAGCTCTTCGCGCGACGTAACTTTGTGGATAGCCATTAGCTGGTTCCAGAGCAGGTCGGTCAGAGACTCTTCGTATCCTTCGGCAAAGAGGTCGTCCAGACGGATAGGACGCATGGTGCGGAGGTCAAGATTGAGGAAGGAAGTCATGTATATACCGTGTGCTCCTCCTGTATATTCTTCGTAACGGAAGCGGTATACTAACAGATTTTTGGCATAATATTGCACGTGGCTCTGTATGTGTTTATAATAGGAATACCATGCTCCGACATCAGACGAAGGGTCATTGTTCTCTTTCTGATAGAGGGGTTCTAAATCCGAACGGTAATCGCTGATGTATTTTTGGGTATATTGTCCGATGGCTTGTTCGGGTTGCATGGCAAGGTATTTGTCGCCCAGGCAGACGGATAGGAAATAGGTGTTGAGGCTATCCTTTAGGCGGGAGTCGGACGACTGACTGGCAAATGTAAAGTTGATAACCAGATTGCACGCGGGCTTGGCTGTATCTCCGAAAAGGTGGGCGGTCTCGTTTACTTGTATGCTGTCGAACTCTAATGAACCCGTGTTTTTGCTCATCTTGTTACCGCACGAGAAGAAAAAAATGCTTGCTGTAAGCAGAAAGATGAATTGGCTGACAGTTTGCTTTTTCATATCAGTTTTTGTTTTATAATCAATTTGTTGATCAATGCTCTTTAAGGACAAATATAGAATATATTGACGAACCAATTGTATGGAAAAAGGAAAAAATGAGTTTTATTAGTTGTTCTCTTTTTCCAATATATTCAGGGCATTGAGCCATTCCAACGTTTAGGCTTCCACTGTTTTCACCCAATACCCATTTCCGTACTTCGTATGCACCCTGCGCCCCAACTGCGCCAGCAGCCGGGCGAACGACGTGCACGAACAGTCCTTCAGCGCAGCAGGATTCTTCTTCTTCACCGTGGCATAGATTTCGGCAGCAGACATCAGGCGGGCACCCTGCTCGCCCGGCTCGGCGAAGCGGAAACAGGAGCTGACCAACTCTTCGGCAGGCGTAACGCGGTAGAACGGGCGGTTGGCCTGCTGGATTTCGGCTTCCTCTTCTTTGCTGAACCAGCAGCGTTCGCCGTTCTCCAACTCGTGCAGCAGTTGGGCATAGAGTTGTTCATAATCTATCGGCGTGTTGCAGTCGATGGGACGTTCCACCTCCACACAGATGAAGCGGCGGCTGCCTGAAAGGTCGGTCAGCAGGTCGCGGCGGTTGCTGGTGCCGATGAACGAGGCGATGCGGGGCAGTGGTTCTGCCGTGCGGCGGTAGGCACGGCGCACGCGCAAGGCTTCCATCTGCATCAGGTTCTTCAGCTGGGGCATTCGCGAGGAAGGCAGACGGTCGAACTCGTCCAAGTTGATGAGTCCGTACGAAGCTAATTTGTTCTCCGCCGCCGTGGCGTTGGTCAGGTCAAAACTTTCGGTAAAGTAGTCGCGTAGTTGGGGCGGAAGCAGCAGGCGGCAGAAGGTGGATTTTCCCAAACCTTGTGCGGTGCTGACCAGTAGCGGCGCCACACTGTTGGCACGGCGTCCCTCTCCACCACGGCCTGTCCACTGAGCGGTAACGGCCAGCATCCAGCGGTGGAAGGCACGTGTCCAAAGGTCGGTGTCGGACACCCGCTTGGCCAGTTCGGTCACACGGTCGGTACCGTCCCATGCGGGAAGGTGCTTGAAATAGAGGTCGAACGGATGGTAGGTCTGCACGTGGTCGGACTCCACATAGCGTTTCACGTCACGGTCCCAACAGTCCACGCCGCTGTTCATGGCGTCGAGGGTGATGCCGTTCAGCGTGCGGCTGTCCACGGGGGTATAAATAAGGTGGTGCGGATCGTTCGTAAGATCGGTATTTATGCGGGCGCACTCCGTACGTTCCGTCAGCAGGTTGTAGCGGAAGGCGTAGTGCAGCTTCAGGTAGCGCGTCAGGCGTTGCATCATCTGTTGCTGGCGCGAGGGCTTTTCGGGTTGGGCAGGAGATTCTTCAGCAGGTGCGGTGACCTCTTCTTTGGGTGCATCTTTTTCCGCATCTTTCACCGTATTCTCTTCAATGACAGGTGGTTGTTCCATCGTCAGGATACGTGCTTCGGCGGCTTCGTCGGGTTGTGCGTCCACCCATTCGATGATTTCGTTCCCGTCGTTCAGGCTGAACATGCGTTTCTGTTCGCCTTTGGTACGGTCATCGGGCGTCCACGTCATGCGGACACTGAACTCACCGCCGCCCATTACTATAAATACTTCGCCTCCGGGCAGGCGGGTGCAGACGTGTTGCAGGTCGGCGAACAGCTGTTCGTAGGCGGAAGCAGCAGCCGCTGCTGTCGTCGTGTCGTTCGTGTTAGTTGTCTCGTTTGTCGTGTTGTCCTTGCGTGTGGTGTTCCACGGAAGGAACCAGCTTTTCAGGTTCGTAATCAGGTTCATAGCGATTTTTGGGTTTAAGTGTGAATAGGGACGAGGGACGCGGCTACAGACTCCGAGGCACCTTGTTCCCTTGTTAACTCGTTAACTTGTCAACTCATTAACTGTTCCCCAAAGATACAAAATCGGAAGGTCTTTGTCAAGTGGATGAGGGTGAAATAATCAACAAAAATCAACTTCTTTTTCAATCACCACACAAATTGGCACAGATTAATTCATACGCGCGCGCACATCGCGTAGAGACGCAAAATTTTGCGTCTCTACCCACACACGCATACATTCATACCCACGCACATGATTACACTACTGTCCCATCCCAAAAACATTTAATCCGTGCTAATCCGTGTCGTCAGTGGTGTTTTTCACCAATTTGCAGGGTGAAGTTTCACCGTAATCTTTTGAGGATTAACCGTTTGTGGTGAAAGATGGATACGCGACCACACGGAATGAGCGGATGAACGCGGATTTTAATTTTTAATTATTCATTTTTAATTGAACCCACGTGAAACTTATCTTTCACCCTATCCTTTTGATTATCAGCACTGATTTTCCGTGTTGAAAGCGTGAACCCAATTTCCCCTTTTCTCCTTTTCATCCGTGTTCGTCCGCTCCATCTGCGTAGTCCGCGTATCCATCCCTCACCCGTTTTTCATTATTCATTTTTCATTCTCAACGTCCTACTTTAGCGGCGTAACATCGGTAGTTAGCCGGCGTAACAAGCAATGCCGACGGGTTTTGCATTAAATGCCGCCGGGTTTGACAAGCAATGTCCACGAGTATTGCAAGCAATGTCCACGAGTATTGCCTGCAACTCTCACGTGTATTGCCTGCAACTCTCACGTGTATTGCTTGTACGGCTCGCGTATATTGCTTGCCATAATCATTGTTGTTAAAGGGGGGCGTACAAGGATAATTCTCTTTATACGAGAATTATAAAAATTCAGTTCACAAACATGTCCTAATATAAATAAAAATTTTGCAAGTCTATATGATAAATTAGAAGGCAACGGTTCTTCAAAAAATGAATATCCTGCATTTTGATACGACCAATTTAATATTTTCTCGAAAAACAATTCTAGAATTTGTTTTTCATAAGGTTTACGAATATCTGTTCTTAAACGAAAGTTTAAATAAAGCATTACATCTAACAATGAATCTATATATGCTTCATTCTCAATTCGTTCTTGTTGCAATCCTTTTTCTATTACCTTAAACATATAATCGTCAATACCTTGAAGTAATCTATTGGGATCTCCTTCCAAATAGTTTTTGCTACATAAGTAACATATTCCTATCCCAATACCAGATAATCCATCAGAAATTCCCAATGAACATTTATTATTGACAGACTTGCATACATGCATTAAACACCTTTCTGCAATCTTTGTATACTTATCATCCTGACTCATACGTCCATACCAGAAACAAAAGATTGCATAGCCCATCAAACCATGCTGCAAAAACAGATTTTCCTTACGCATAAGGGATAATTCCTTATGTACAATATCATCTAACAAACGGTTCATATCATTCGCTATAATCTACTTTTATGTCATTATTCTGTATCGTTTTATCCGTACTCTTTACACGGGCTTTCAAACGCCCGAAAGTGTAACGAATACCTAAGTTGAAATAAGCCTGATAATATCGGTAAGAAGAACGATAACGATAATTATCGGCTTGCCAGTCATTATGTTTTGTATAATGGGTTGGCAAGAAACTTCCTGCGCTACAAGAGACTCGTAACTGATTTTTCAAGAAATACTTCGAGAGAGACAGCGTATAGTTATAGCTCGTGCTTCCCCGTCCCTGTAACATTATATAGCGTGTATTGTAACCGCCATCGGCACTTAGGTAGAGAGAATGCGGCAGTTCCAGTTCCATTTCGCCGCGCAAACGGAAAAAGAAGCCATCGTTCTGCATGGAAAGCCTTGAAGCATCATAGTACACATAGTGTACAACTGGCGACAGGCGTATGAACAGGTTGCGGCAAGGTCTTCCGGAAAACCAGACACTTAATGCTGACAAGTTTTTTCTGCCCAGATTGTCTTTCGTCAGATGGAGCATATCTCCATCCAAAAAGCGATAATCTAAAATAATGCGGTTAGTATGCTGATGTGACAATGCCCACCGTAACGTATAGCGGCCTAAATCATGATAAGAAGACAATTGTATGGTGTGTGATATTTCTGGTTTCAAACGCTGGTTGCCATATGACAATTGCATGGGAACAGTCGCATCTATATAAGGATCGAGAGCAAAAATGTCAGGACGAAGAGCCGACATGGCATAAGCCAGTTCCAGTGACATTTTTTTAGAACAAGTGTACGCCATAGTAAGCCGGGGAAAGACATTATGGAAAGTCCTGTCCAAATTATGCTCTGGGACGGAATGGCGCAAGCGGTCGTGCTGAAGTTCATAGACCATGCCACCCGTAAGATTGAAACGGGACGTAAGATAATTATACGAAGCATAACCGTTGAATACATGCTGATGATGCGTATAACGACTCGTACCTTCTTCATCTCTAATAAAGGATTCCGAATATACGGGCGACACGTCCAACGTGAAATCTTCATTTTCTGGTCTCATGATATATTTCCCTCCTACCGAAAACTTATGGCAGGTACCTATCTTATGGACAAACTCGGTTTCTACCGTGTGGTATCCTCGGGAAGATTTATGCCGCCGCACATAATCATAAAAGTCCTCTTCATAACCGGCATCCTTGTTTTCAAACTCTACATTCTCGTATTTCAAGGTAGTCGTTTCATCGAAAGGTCGTTTGTAGAAGCGATACCCAAGAAAGAATTTTCCCTGCTGTCCGCCTCTGCCTAAGTGCCGTTCGTAAAAAAGATAGGCATCATACTCGCTGTTCAGAAATAACCTGTGGCTTCGCTTGGCGTAAGAGTAATTCCGTGTACCGTCCTGACGGAACATAGTCCCTGTTTCATACATATCCTGATGCGGGTTGCTTGCATTGTTCAGAATAACACGACCATATGCGCTTAGCAAGGAAAAGTCGTCTATTTCATAGCTTGCCGTTCCTTCCATGTCATGAGCATTTGCTTTATATCCATCATCTTCCGTTCGTTTGTAGAAAGCATAATTGTCTGCAGAATTCTCGCGATATTCTTCACGCTCATCTACAGTGCCATGCCCATAATCCCAGCGGTTAGTATAGCTAAGAGACATGGTAAGCTTTTTGTATTTTGTCAAGCCAAACAATGTATTTCTCCATCGGCTGTCACTTACATCCGTACTTATAGTACTGCTATATCCTTCAATTTTACCCTTAGTCACAAAATTCAGTACCAACGTGTTTGGTCCATATTCAATGCCAGGCTGTGTAACAACTTCTATCCGCTTCACTGAACCGGCATCCAACGACCGTAAAACATTTTCTATGTCTCCTTGTAGTAAGGCATCACGTTTGCCATTTAACTGATAAACAATTGACTGGCCTCCTTCTGATGCAATCGTACCATTGTGTCGGTTGACCACCAGCAGAGGAACTTTATGCATAATATCGAACGTGTTCTTATCGCGGGTTTCCGGGTCATTCTCGACTTCATACACCAATTTTCCCGGTTTGAGTTTGACAAGCTGTCTATAAGCAGTAATTTTTACCTCATCCAGACGCGTTGAAGGTTGAAGAAACACCGTATCAGCAACCTGCCGAAATTCAAGTTCCAAAGAATGATAGCCCACACGACTTAATCGAAGGATACGAATCCGTGATGAATTACGGAAATCTAAAGACGCCACTCCTGTTTCGGAGCTCATTGTTGTGCCAACAACCTCTTTGTCTTCATCTAAAGCTAATACTGTGACCACATCCAAAGGAATCCGAGCCTCCTGATCGCAAACAATAAGATTTTTCGTCTGTGCACAAAGCTTCCCCAAGGAAAATAGGAGACAACATATCCCTACTAAAAATCGTCTTTCCATAATCTGCTTTTTTAACGGTTCTTTATAAGAAAAAATAAATAGAACTCTATTCATATCGAATATACAAAGCCAATATCAAACGACAAAACACTTCAGATACAATCTCTCAATACGCACATTTGTAAGTGTTTGTAATTGTTGTAAATGACTGATAATCAATAAACGTTTTTTTCGTAACAATATCCCCAATACGCTAAGTTGAGCAAACATATCCAACTGATTTTATTGATTGGCGGTCGCAATTTAAAGAAAAAATATTGTAACACAAAGAAAATAAGAATTTTTTAAAACGATAGTTTATATCGAATAATTGATTAATGCATTCTTTGCCATCCGCGTATCCATCCTTCACTCTGTTTTTTCATTTCTAATTATTCACTTTTTATTCTTAACTATCTGCTTTAGTCGCGTAACATCGGTAGTTAGCCGATGCAACAAGCAATATCGCAGAGTTTTATAAGTAATCCCGTCGGATATTGCTTGCAAAGCTTACGGATTGGGAATGCAAAGCCCGTGAGTATTGCTTGCGTCGCTCACGAGCCGTGCAAGTGTCGCTCGAAGGAATCGCAAACAGTACGTTTTGACTTTTGTCGTTTATTGGGTTATAAATTATTCGGATTCTTTCCGATTTGAAAAAAAACTTTTTATTTTTGCTTCCATGAAAATAGAACCGATAGACTGGAAACTGATTTCTTATGCCGAAGCATGGCAGCGGCAGAAGGAGTATTTTGACAAACTGGTGGAGGCCAAGTTGGCAGGAACTGAGTATGTGAATCATATTGTGTTTTGCGAACATCCGCCTGTATATACTTTGGGGCGTAGTGGAAAGGAACAGAATATGTTGCTGGGTGAAGAGCAGTTGAACCGGATAGGAGCCACGCTGTATCATGTTGACCGGGGTGGTGATATTACTTTTCACGGGCCGGGGCAGCAAGTTTGTTATCCTATTCTGAATATGGAGGAGTTTGCTTTGGATGTAAGGTCGTACATCGGGTTGCTGGAAGAGGCCGTGATAGCTGTCTGTGCTTCGTATGGTGTTGTTGCTGGAAGGGTCGAAAAGGCTACAGGTGTGTGGCTGGATGGCGACAAGCCGACAGCACGTAAGATTTGTGCCATCGGAGTGCGGTGCAGCCGTTATGTGACCATGCACGGGCTGGCCTTGAATGTGAATACGGATTTGCGCTATTTTAGCTATATTCATCCCTGCGGCTTTGTGGACAAAGGGGTTACGTCGCTTCAGAAGGAACTGGGACATGAAGTGCCGATGCAGGAAGTAAAAGACCGGTTGCTGGAGGAATTGCTGACGAGACTGTAGACGTTTTGTCCTTCGCGTTGTTCCGGTCGTGGTTTCGCTTTACGTGTGGCCGAGAGGCTTGGCTATAGTAAATTCTTCTCTCATAATTCTCTGTCAACCAAAAAATCTTATTAACTTTGCAGGTCACTTTTGATAACAATAAAAAAATAATAATATGAATATCTCTTATAATTGGCTGAAAGAGTATGTCGATTTTGACTTGACACCGGAAGAAGTAGCAGCTGCGCTTACCTCGATCGGACTTGAGACGGGAAGTGTAGAAGAAGTACAGACGATTAAAGGTGGTCTGGAAGGTTTGGTGATTGGAGAAGTGCTGACATGCGAACCCCATCCGAACTCGGATCATATGCACGTTACGACTGTAAATCTGGGACAGGGCGAACCTGTACAGATCGTATGTGGCGCTCCCAATGTGGCAGCAGGACAAAAGGTCGTAGTAGCTACGCTGGGAACAAAATTGTATGACGGTGACGAATGTTTTACCATTAAGAAGTCGAAACTGCGTGGTGTGGAATCTAATGGTATGATTTGTGCGGAAGATGAGATTGGTATCGGAACGGATCATGCCGGAATCATTGTTCTGCCGGAAAATGCCGTACCGGGTACTCCTGCCAAAGAATATTATAATATTAAAAGCGATTATGTGCTCGAAGTAGACATCACGCCGAACCGGGCGGATGCATGCTCGCATTATGGAGTAGCTCGTGACCTGTATGCATACTTGGTACAGAATGGCAAGCAGACAACATTGAAGCGTCCTTCGGTTGAGGCGTTTGCTGTTGATAATCACGATCTGGATATTCAGGTGACCGTAGAAAATACCGAAGCATGTCCGAGATATGCCGGTGTGACGGTAAAAGGTGTAACAGTAAAGGAAAGTCCGGAGTGGTTGCAGAACAAGTTGCGCCTTATCGGATTGCGCCCTATAAATAATGTAGTAGATATTACCAATTATATAGTTCATGCTTTCGGTCAGCCTTTGCACTGTTTCGATGCCGACATGATTAAAGGTGGAGAGGTTGTTGTAAAGACGATGCCCGAAGGTACGCCTTTTGTGACATTGGATGGTGTAGAACGCAAGCTGAGCGAACGCGATCTAATGATTTGTAATCGTGAAGAGGCCATGTGTATTGCCGGTGTGTTCGGCGGACTGAATTCAGGCTCTACCGAAGCGACCAAGGATGTCTTCCTGGAGAGTGCTTATTTCCATCCTACATGGGTGCGTAAAACAGCACGTCGTCATGGGCTGAACACTGATGCATCGTTCCGTTTTGAACGTGGAATCGATCCCAATTCAGTAATTTATTGCCTGAAACTGGCAGCTTTGATGGTGAAGGAACTGGCAGGTGGAACAATTTCTTGTGATATCAAGGATGTATGTTCGGCCGATTTCAGTGATTTCAGAGTAGATCTGCCTTACGAAAAGGTTCATGCTCTGGTAGGAAAAACGATACCTGCGGAAACTATCAAGAGCATTGTTTCAAGCCTGGAGATGAAGATTGTGGAAGAAACTTCCGAAGGCTTGGTGTTGGATGTACCGCCTTACCGTGTGGACGTACAAAGAGACTGTGACGTGATTGAAGATATTCTGCGTATCTATGGATATAATAATGTAGAAATTCCGTCAGCTTTGAAGTCTTGTCTCACAGTAAAAGGTGAATATGATAAGTCGAACAAGTTGCAGAATCTGATAGCCGAGCAGTTGGTGGGTTGCGGATTCAACGAGATATTGAACAATTCATTGACTCGGGCAGGCTACTATGATGGTTTGGAAAGTTACCCCTCGAAGAATCTGGTCATGTTGATGAATCCCTTGAGTACGGACCTGAATGCGATGCGTCAGACTTTGTTGTTTGGCGGTTTGGAAAGTATTGCTCACAATGCAAACCGTAAAAATGCAGATTTGAAATTCTTTGAGTATGGTAATTGCTATTATTATCATGAGGAGAAAAAGAATCCTGAGAAAGCTTTGGCTGCATATACGGAGGATTACCACTTGGGCTTGTGGGTTACTGGTAAGAAAGTTGCCAACTCGTGGGCGCATGCTGACGAAGACAGCTCGGTGTATGAATTGAAAGCTTATGTAGAGAATATCTTCAGTCGTGTAGGATTGCAGATGCGCGACTTGGTGGTAGGTGTGCAGGACAGTGATATTTATGCTGCGTCCTTGGCCGTATACACAAGAGGCGGTAAGCTGTTGGCTTCTTTGGGAATCGTTTCTCATAAGATTCTTAAGGGCTTCGATATTGACAATGAAGTGTACTTTGCGGATATCAATTGGAAAGAGTTGCTTAAGGCTATCAGAAATGTAAAGGTGAACTATGTTGAGCTGACCAAGTTCCCGGCTGTGAAGCGTGATTTGGCTTTGTTGATTGATAAGAAAGTGCAGTTCGCTGAAATTGAGAAGATTGCATACGAAACCGAGAAGAAGTTGCTGAAAGAAGTATCTTTGTTCGATGTTTACGAAGGAAAGAATCTCGAAGCTGGTAAAAAGAGTTATGCTGTAAGCTTTATGCTTCAGGATGAGAATGCGACTTTGAATGACAAGCAGATTGATAAGATCATGCAGAAGCTTATTAAGAATCTTGAAACAAAGCTTGATGCCAAGTTGAGATGAGATGATTCAAAGAGGACAGTTGTACGTAATCTCATGAGAAAGAACAGGTTTGGAGCATTGGTCTGGCCAGTAGCACTTATTTGCTTCGATATATATATGATATATGTAGCTTTTAATAAGGCGCTCGGTAGCAGCACTTGTGAAGTGCGCATAATGGCGGGGATTGGCGGACTGATGGTTATCGTGTTTCTCGTATCAGAAGTGTATGACTTGATAAAGAAGATTAAGATATTAAAGAAAGGTAATATAACAATTTAAAAATAATAAACCAATGGGAAGAGCGTTTGAATATAGAAAAGCTACAAAGCTGAAAAGATGGGGCCACATGGCTAAGACTTTTACAAGACTGGGTAAACAAATTGCCATAGCAGTGAAGGCAGGTGGTCCGGAACCTGAGAATAATCCGGCATTGCGTTCGGTGATTGCTACTTGCAAGCGCGAGAACATGCCGAAGGACAATATTGAACGTGCGATTAAAAATGCGCTGGGAAAAGACCAGAGTGATTACAAGAGCATGACGTATGAAGGATATGGCCCTCACGGAGTAGCTGTCTTTGTTGATACGCTGACGGATAATCCGACACGTACGGTAGCTGATGTACGCAGTGTATTTAATAAGTTTGGTGGCAACTTGGGTACAATGGGATCGCTGGCATTCTTGTTCGACCATAAATGCGTGTTTACTTTCAAAAAGAAAGATGGCATGGATATGGAAGAATTTATCCTTGATATGATCGACTTTGATGTAGATGAAGATTACGAAGAGGACGAAGAAGAGGGCACAATTACTATCTACGGAGATCCTAAGAGCTATGCTGCCATCCAGAAGCACCTTGAAGAGGGCGGCTTTGAGGATGTCGGTGGTGACTTTACTTATATTCCGAATGATTTGAAGGATGTAGAAGCTGAGCACCGTGAAACTATCAATAAGATGATAGAACGTCTGGAAGAATTTGATGATGTTCAGACGGTGTATACTAATATGAAACCGGAAGAGGGCGAATAATGACTTATACTTATAAAACTGCAGGAACTTGCAGTAGTAATATTGAGTTGGAGGTAGAAGACGGCATCCTGAAAGAAGTTGCTTTCTGGGGTGGTTGTAATGGCAATTTGCAAGGTATTTCCCGATTGGTAAAAGGAATGCCGGTGTGTGATGTCATCAAACGTCTGGAAGGTATCCGTTGTGGTGGACGTCCTACCTCGTGCCCGGATCAGTTGTGTAAGGCATTGCACGAAATGGGATATTGAGTGCGGTGGAATAAAGATTTGAGTGAAATTTCGTGCGGTAGAGATATTTAGCTTATATTTCTGTTGAGATATAAAAGAGGGTGTATCAAAATTCAGGTACACCCTCTTTTCATATCCAACCGAAAAGCAAAGATAGAAAAGGGACAAAGCCCCGACTTTCACAAGCCAGGGCTTTGCATTGTCACAAAAATTTTGTATCTTTATGACATACAATCATATATATATGTCAGCAAAGATACACTTTCGGGATTACAATCCCAAGCAAACGATTCTTTTTCCCCAGCGTCTTGACAAGGACATTGCGGAAAATGACCCCGTGCGTGTGGTTGACACGGTAATTGACAACCTCAAGCTGGAAAACTTCCGCAAACTATACAAAGAGCGCGGCCGCAGTCCGTACCATCCGAAGATGATGCTCAAAGCGGTGATTTATGGCTACATGAACAACCTTTATTCCTGCCGTAAGATAGAGTCCGCCCTCAAGCGGGATATCCATTTTATCTGGCTGGCCGGCTACGAGCAGCCGGACTTCAATACCATCAACCGCTTCCGCAACCGTGTGAAAGAAGAGATCAACCGTGTGTTCACCCAGCTGGTGATTATACTGGCGGAAAAAGGGTTCATCACTCTTGATGTGGAATATATCGACGGTACAAAAATCGAATCGAAGGCCAACAAATACACTTTCGTTTGGCGCAAGACCACCGAGAAGAACCGGGCCAGGCTGATGGCCAAGATCAAGGCCCTTCTCGAACAGGTCGACGAAGCCATAGCGCAAGAAAACGCCCGGGATGATAACGGTCAGGATTTCACACCGGCGGACCTCATGGGTATTGCCGACGAACTCAACCGGTCTTTGCGGGAAGAGCCGGAGCCCGCGACGAAAGAGGAAAAGCAACATCGGAAAGAAAAAGAAAAACAGATAAAGCAGCTCAAGGAGCACACCGGCAAACTTGATGAATATGACAGGAAACTGCGCATCCTTGGCGAGCGGAACTCCTATTCCAAAACCGACCCTGACGCCACGTTCACGCGCATGAAGGAGGACGCGATGAATAACGGGCAGACCAAGCCGGGCTATAACCTGCAGATAGGTACGGAAAACCAGTTCATCCTTGACTTCGGCCTGTTCCAATCCCCCGGGGATACATTGACCATGATCCCGTTCCTCAACTCGTTTGCCGGACGTTACCGGAAACTGCCGGGCAAGGCGGTTGCCGATTCCGGCTACGGTTCGGAAGAGAACTACCGGTTCATGGAGGATGCCGGCATTGCCGCCTATGTGAAATACAACTGGTTCCACCGTGAGCAGCACAAGCGCTATGAGCCCGGCCCGTTCAGCCCGCAATCCTTAT
>NZ_JAULLJ010000017.1:0-84265 GCF_030518095.1 Bacteroides sp. ET489 | reverse complement strand
GAAGAAGGTGTGCTTTTTGACACACCTTCTTCTTTTTTTCCTCAGTTAGGAAAATATTTTTTTCTAACTAGAGAGGAATTTTTTCCTAACTGGGAAAAAATAAGGGGTAGGGAGGGCTGTGTGTTAAGTTCTGAAAATCTTTTCGAAAAAGAGCAAGACGCAAGGTCGATATCTGTATAAACTGGACAGATTCCTTGTAACTTTGCACGGCTTTAAAGAAAGGATAAATGATGGTTAAAGAAAATTCTAAAGTTTTTTTGCTGATATTGCTGGGCATGCTGACGGCATTTGGCCCCTTTGTGACGGATATGTATCTGCCCAGTTTGCCTTCGATGGGCGAGTATTTTTCCACAACTTCTTCGATGGTTCAGTTAGGACTGACAACCAGTATGATAGGTCTGGCAGTGGGACAGATATTCTTCGGTCCGCTGAGCGACCGGTACGGTCGGCGGTTACCCTTGCTGGTGGCCATGTGGCTGTTTATTGCATCGACGCTGTTGTGCTTGTTTTCGCAGAGCATAGAGCAGTTTGTGGCGTTCCGTCTGTTGCAGGGCATAGCCGGTGCGGGTGGTATCGTCATATCGCGTTCGGTGGCAACGGACAAATATTCCGGACGCGAACTTGCCAAAATGCTGGCCGTAATTGGGGCCATTAACGGAGTGGCGCCGGTAGCGGCTCCGATTGTGGGCGGACTGCTGACCGATGTGATAGGATGGCAGGGCATCTTCTGGATTCTGTTCGGGCTAGGACTGGTGTTATTGGCCTGCTGCTTACGTTTCAAGGAATCGTTGCCGCGTGAAAACCGTTCGGCTGAAAAATGGAGTGATACGTTCCGCAGTTTTGGAGTCGTGTTGCGCGACAGGCGTTACGTGTGCTATGGGCTTCAGATGGCTTTCGCACAGGGAGTGCTGTTTGCCAACATCGCCTCGTCGCCTTTCATCGTGCAGCAGCATTATGGGTTTTCGGCATTTGCGTTCAGCTTGTGTTTCGGAGTCAATGCGCTTGCGATAGGTGTTGCGGCTGCCTTGTCGGTCAAGTTTCGCCGTTCGGAGACCAGTACACTGGTTGGCTGTTGCGGAATGGTAGTGGCAGCCGTGTTACAGTGCGGGGCATTGATGTCGGCGTGCAACTTTTGGGTATACGAGGTTCTGATGCTGGTTCTGCTGTTCAGCATGGGGATGACGTTTACTTCGAGCACAGCTTTGGCCATGGAGAGTCAGCGCGAGAATTCGGGCACGGCATCGGCTCTTTTAGGTGCCGTATGTTTTGCAGCGGGAGGCATTGTTTCGCCATTGGTGGGCATCGGTAATATCCTTTCGTCCACGGGAGTGGTATTTGTGGTTTGTGCCTGCTGTTCGCTGCTGTGTATGCTGGTGGCTTTGGGGCGCCGGGGCACACGGCTGTATTTTGCTTTCAGCACGATACGAAAGCAATAAAACGTAACCTGCGCCACGGTTGCCAACTGTGTTTCAGCAAACCACTTCCGACAGGACGCTGTTTGTTGGTATTCAATACTTTTTGTGTGTTTTTGATTGCGGATATTCAAATAAATTCCTACATTTGCCGCTGTTTTGTTCCGTAATCTCCGTTCGGAGATGTGGATGAAAAGGGAATCGGGTGTGAATCCCGGACAGTCCCGCTGCTGTGTGTTTCAAGAGGAATGTATCATACTCGGATGCCACTGTTTTTCTGATAATAAAGAGAATGGGAAGGCGATACATTAGGAAACGAGTCAGAAGACCTGCAAAACAAAGTCGAAAAATTGTCTGTTCGAGGAAAGCAGTCAGTGCACACAAGAATAATGAAATAAAAGATTCTGCCGTTTGTTTATGAAGTGGAGTATGAAGATGCGATTGGTCTGCATCGTATTGTGCTGTATGATGCCCTGCCGGATGGTGGCACAGGAAGTGCAGGAAGATACGATTGCCGGCAAGGTGCATCAGATAGAGAAAGTGACGGTGACTGCCCGTAGGATGCCCAACAAGGTAACATCGACTGTGCCTGTGCAGACCATGTCGAAGCAGGACATCAGCCAGCTTGGCATACAGAACATGGCGGATGCCGTACGTCGCTTTGCCGGTGTCGACGTGAAGGATTACGGCGGTATAGGTGGACTGAAGACAGTCTCTATCCGCAACATGGGTGCAGCCCATACGGCTGTCAGCTACGACGGTGTGGCAGTCAGCAACTGTCAGGCTGGACAGATAGACATCGGACGTTTCTCGCTGGACAATGTGTCGATACTTTCTCTTTCCATCGGCCAGAGCGAAGACCTGTTGCAGTCGGCCCGTCTGTATGCGTCGGCCGGTGTGTTGAACATCGAAACAGAAAAACCTCACTTCGAAGGAAATCGTACTTCTGCTTTTCTGGCACGTGTCAGGGGCGGCTCGTTCGGATATGTAGCGCCTTCTGTCAGATGGTGGCAGAAACTGGGGGAGCGTACACGCCTCTCGGTAGATGTCGGCTATATGCGTGCCGACGGCAATTATCCGTTTACGCTGGTGAACGGGAAGTACGTGACACGGGAAAAACGGAACAACTCTCAAGTGGAGTCATGGCAGGGCGAAGCGACGCTTTATCATACGTTTAAAG
This sequence comes from Bacteroides sp. ET489, assembly GCF_030518095.1. NCBI lineage: Bacteria > Pseudomonadati > Bacteroidota > Bacteroidia > Bacteroidales > Bacteroidaceae > Bacteroides > Bacteroides sp. ET489. Next base: position 81,673 of record NZ_JAULLJ010000017.1, on the reverse strand, counting down.
ATGGAGGGGAGTTGGATGTGAAAGGATATTATTACTATTCAGCCCGCGAACTGCCGGGAGGGGTAACTCTTTATAACCCGATTTCGGATGAAAAATTATGGGATGAGAACTTCTTTACACAAGCGCGCTATAAAAAGAAGTTTTCTGCCAAGTGGACATTGCAGGCGCAGGCCAAGTACAACCACAGTTGGAATCGCTATCAGGACAAAGGTGTGGAATATACCGATGGGGTTTATCGGGAAGTACATCGTCAGGATGAATATTATCTGTCGGCAACCTTGCTTTATCAGCCATTGGAGGACTTGACTTTTTCGTTGGCACAGGATGGAGTGGCGAACACCTTACGCAACAGTCTGCCAGCCTGTCCATTCCCTACCCGATACACTTCAATCAGTGCTTTGAATGGCCGTTATCGAACAGATTGGATGACTGCTACTGCTTCTTTGGTCTACACGGCCACTTCGGAACATGTGGAACAGGGCGATAAGCCGGATAATTTTCATCGTCTGGCTCCATCGGTAACGGTGAGCGTTCAACCTTGGCAGGACGAATCTTTGTTCTTTCGGCTGATGTACAAAAGCACTTTCCGTCTGCCAACTTTCAACGATTTGTACTATTTCAGGATGGGCAATCGAGATTTGCGTCCCGAGAAAGCTAACGAATATAATGTAGGCATCACATGGAGTCGCTCAAAATGGACTATTTTCGATTTTTTGTCGATGACCGTAGACGGATATTTTAATGATGTGACTGATAAGATAGTCGCTTTCCCTACGACTTACGTATGGAAGATGGCTAATTATGGGAAAGTACATGCAACGGGCGTGGACGCTACGTTGTCGGCTTCCATACCATTATTTAAATCTGTTGGATTGTTCGTGTCCGGCAATTATATGTGGCAGAAAGCCATTGATCTGACTGATCCTGACGGTCCTACTTATGAGGCTCAGTTGCCTTATACCCCGTTGCATAGCGGAAATGTGGCAATGGTGATCGAAAATCCGTGGGTGAATATAGGCTATTCGGTTGTGGGAGTGGGTAAACGATATTTTTTGTCGCAGAATATTCCGGCTAATGAGATAGACGGATATGTGGAGCACGCCCTCAGTCTGTCGCATGAATTTGCTTTGAAAGATTGCCGCTTGTCGGTACAGGCCGAGCTGGTGAACCTGACCGATGAACAGTATGACGTTATTAAGTACTATCCCATGCCGGGGCGTTCATGGCGGTTGACCGGTACCTTTAAGTTTTAAGGTGCTACTGATACAGACGGAAGAATATTGTGAGGATGCAGATTTATCAATATCAAACAAAATAAAGATGAAAAGTATGAAAGTAAGAAGTTTTTTGTTTAGCATCTTGTGTATGCTGGCTTTAGGTGCAGGTTTTGCATCGTGTAGTGATGACGATGACGAAAAAGGTCCGGCTGATACGGGTTCACAACTGACTTTGCCGCAGTCACGTATGTTCATTTTGAACGAAGGAGGTTATGGCAGTAACAATGCTGGTATTGCTTTTTATGCCCCTAATGGTGATGCAGACTTCATCAATGATATTTTCTTCTTGCAAAACGCTGCACAATTAGGCGAGACTGGACAGGACATGATTGAATATGAAGACCAGATTTTCGTGTCTGTTTATGGTTCGAACTATTTGGTAAAACTGAATGCTGCTGGTGTGGAGCAGGGACGGGTTTCTTTCGTAAATGATCCTGATTTGGCTGGTCGTATCCGTTATATGGATGCCGAAGATGGTTACATCTATGCTTCGTTCTGGGGCGGTGCTGTTGCCAAAATTAATGCCTCTACTATGGCTCTAGAAGCTAAGTTGACCGGTCTGGGCGACAATATGGAAGGTATTGCTGCCTGTGAGGGCAAACTCTATGTGGCTAACAGTTGTACTGCCGATTATACTACGTATCATAATGATGTAAAGGTAATCGATCTGAATACTTTTACGGTGGCCGAAACGTTGACAGTAGGAGTGAATCCGAACGCTATACTGGAGGAAGATGATAAGATATTCCTGATTTCTTGGGGTAATTACGGTGATGCGGGTTACTCATTGCAGATGATTGATCCGGCAAATAACAATAAGGTGACAGAACTGGGTGTAGCAAGCCGCATGTGTGCCGCTAACGATATGTTGTATTTGGTTTACTCTGATTATGCAGGTGCTGTACTGAATACATTCTTTACTTATGACATCAAAACCGGTCAGCTGAACAACACTTCTTTCCTGAAGAATATACCGGAGGCATTGAAGAATGCAACAATCTATATGCTGGAAGTGAATGAAAACAACGGTGATATTTATATCGGTACGACCGATTATAAGACTACTGGTACTATTTACCGTTTCAAAAAAGATGGAACGCTTGTAGAAGAGTTCAGCGCAGGTGGTATCAATCCTAGTTCTGCAGTTTTTTTTAATTGATGATGAATAAGTATTTATATTCAATAGGAATATTAGTAGCCTTGCTCCTTTCCTCGTGTGGAGGAAGGAGCAAGGCTTCTTTCGCTGATGGTGGTGACACCATCGCTTTGCGCTATGCCGAGAATCTGACACTGGTGTCCTATCCGGGCTATACGGTGGCCACGCTGCGCAATCCGTGGGATACGCTGCGTACCTTGCACACCTATGTATTGGTGCCCGAGACGGAGCAGTTGCCGGAACAACTGCCGGAAGGTACCGTAGTGCGTACGCCGTTGAAGAAGTCTGTCATTTACTCGTCCGTACATTGTGCCCTGCTGGAAGAGCTGGGAACAGGCAATGCCATTGGGGGAGTGTGCGACCTGAAGTACATTCGCCTGGCTGCCATACACGAACGGGTAGCAGCTGGAAAAATAGCTGATTGTGGCGACGGCATGAATCCGGATATGGAAAAGATTATCGACTTGCATCCCGATGCCATCCTGCTGTCACCTTTCGAGAACAGTGGCGGCTACGGACGGGTGGAGAAGCTGAACATCCCTCTCATCGAATGCGCTGACTATATGGAGACGTCGGCTTTGGGACGTGCCGAGTGGATGCGCTTCTATGGTTTGTTGTTTGGTGCCGAAGCCGAGGCCGACAGCCTGTTTGCCGAAGTAGACAAACGCTATCAGGAATTGAAGCAGAAAGCCCGGAGTTCTTCTACTTCTTTGTCTATCCTGAGTGAATTGAAGAGTGGATCGGCCTGGTATGTACCGGGCGGGCGCAGCACGATAGGACGTCTGTTTGCCGATGCGTGCGGGCGTTATGCTTTCGCAAACGACAAGCATAGCGGTTCTGTTCCCTTGGCTTTCGAAACTGTTTTCGACAAGGCTGGCGATGCCGATGTGTGGGTCATCAAGTACAATCGCGACCGGGATATGACATACGCCGACCTACAGGCCGATTATATCGGTTATACCGGTTTCAAGGCATTCAAGGAACGTTCGGTGTACGGATGCAATACAGATAAGGTGCCCTATTACGAAGAAACTCCGTTTCATCCGGATTATCTGCTGTCCGACCTGATTCAGATTCTTCATCCGGAATTGGGCAGTTTGGGCGGTTTGCGCTATTTTTGCAAGCTGAAAGAATAATAGCATGAAACTTTCAGGAGTTATTGTCCAATGCTTCTCTATTCAGAGTCTATACTATTGGCCTTTAACTTCTAACGGTGCAAAGCGAAGTAATAACTTCCTTTCACTCCTTATAACTCTTTAAAAAAGCTTATGTCGAAAGGTTGGAAATATGGTTTGGGAATGGGAGTCCTGATAGTACTTCTGTTTATCGTTAATTTGCTGGTGGGTTCTGTATCTATTCCTGCCGGCGAAGTATTCCGTATCCTTTCGGGAGGCGAGGCCGGGAAAGCAAGCTGGAGCTTCATCCTGTGGGAATCGCGTTTGCCTCAGGCACTTACAGCCTTGTTGTGCGGAGGAGCGCTGGCGGTATGCGGACTGATGTTGCAGACGGCTTTCAAGAATCCGCTGGCTGGCCCTTCCATTCTGGGAATCAATACAGGAGCCAGTCTGGGCGTGGCATGTGTCATGCTGCTGTTCGGCGGAAGCATTTCGGCCGGCACGTTCAGTCTGTCGGGCTTCTTTTCGGTACTGGCTGGTGCTTTTGTGGGTGCCATGACGATCATGGCTCTTATTCTGTTTCTGTCTACACTGATTCGCAGCAATGTGATGCTGCTGATAGCAGGTATTATGATAGGCTATATTGCTTCGTCGGTCATTTCGCTGCTCAACTTCTTTGCTACGGCCGAGGGCGTACAGTCGTATATGATTTGGGGAATGGGTAACTTTGGCGGTGTGTCCTTGCAACAGATGCCGGCATTTGCTTCGGTCACGGTGCTGGGGCTGATCGGGTCACTGCTGCTCATCAAGCCGCTGAACGCTTTGCTGCTGGGCGACCGTTATGCCGAAAATCTGGGAATCAATATCCGTAGTGTACGTAATTGGCTGCTGATTGTTACCGGTGTGCTGACGGCCATTACTACGGCATTTTGCGGTCCGGTTTCGTTCATCGGGCTGGCTGTTCCTCATGTGGCCCGGCTTATTCTGGGTACTTCCAATCACAATTCGCTGCTTCCCGTAACCATTCTTTGCGGGTCTGCTGTGGCTTTGATCTGTAACTTGTTGTGCGTACTACCGGGCGAAGCGGGAGTCATTCCGCTGAATGCAGTTACTCCTGTGATAGGTGCTCCGGTTGTAATCTATGTCATTGTAAGTCAACGAAAACCGGGTGCTTTCAATTGAACTTATGCAACCGATTACGGAAGAATCGGACGAAAAAATGATTAAAATCAACTTTCTATATTGCAGAAACAACTATCTTTGCGGCGGTATTAGTAACTAAAAAAGATTGAAGCAAATGGAATTACCCGAAGAACCGATGATGCTGTATAGCTTCATCAACATGAAATTACGTGATTTCTATCCTTCGCTGGATGCTCTTTGCGAGGATATGAATGTAGACAAAGAACACATCATCCGTAAACTGAAAGCTGTAGGCTTGGAATACAGTGCCGAGCGTAACCGTTTCTGGTGATTGTGAAAATTGAATAAGCTATTTAAGAGCCTCTGTAGCCATGGTCGTTACAGAGGCTTTTTTGTTAAATGCCGCGTTAATTAATACAAAATGTGTGTCTTCTCTTTTTTACTTTTTCCTTTTTCCGAGTTCTAATGTGATGTATACGGAAATTCTCTGGAGATGAACCACGAAAATGATTATAAACTAAAAAAAGAAGACTTATGAAGACAAGAATCGTTTATCTGTTTATTGCACTCCTCGTAGCAGGAAGCCAAGTTTCATTGTTTGCTCAACAACAAGCGGACCGTACGAAGAAGAAGCCGCGTTTCACTCCCGAGCAGATGATGGAGATGCAAACCAACCGCATTGTGAAAGCTTTGGCGCTGGATGATGCTACAACTGCCAAGTTTACGCCTGTCTATACTCAATATCTGAAAGATTTGCACGAATGCAGAGCAGAGGCATGGAAACAGATGAAGCAGGATAAGGCCGAAGCAGGCAAACAGCCTGATGCAAAGAAAGAAATGCTGACCGACGCTGAAGTAGAACAACGCATCAAGGATCGTTTTGCCCACAGCCGCAAGATGCTGGACTTACAGGAAAAGTATTATACTGAATTCCGCAAGGTGCTGTCGCCCAAGCAGATTGAAAAGATCTATCAGATGGAGAAGAAGCACGATGGTAACAGAATGCGGAAAGATATGCGTCCTGATAGCAAAGACAGAAAACCATTTCCACAACAGAAGAACAGATGACCTGAACGGTCGCTGTAGATAATTTGTTACGGGTTACAAGTATCGGGGAAAGGCGGAATGCAGAAGTTTGCAGAAACGCTTAACCGATGCTTGTAACCCGTAACTGTTTTTTAAGCCAAATCTCCTATTTCATCCAGGTTTTTCTGGATATCCTGGTCGGTGAGTTCGTAGTTGATCAGGTCGCCAGCTAGGTATTTGTCGTACGAGGCCATGTCGATAAGTCCGTGTCCGGAGAGGTTGAACAGGATGACTTTCTCTTCGCCTGTCTCCTTACACTTGTTGGCTTCGCGGATGGCGGCGGCGATGGCGTGGCACGATTCGGGAGCCGGGATGATACCTTCGACCTGTGCAAACAGTACGCCGGCATCAAACGATTCCAGTTGTCGGATGTCTACAGCCTCCATCAGTCCGTCTTTCAGCAGTTGCGATACGATGACACCGGCACCGTGGTAACGCAGACCGCCTGCATGTATGTTAGCCGGGGCAAAGTTGTGTCCCAGTGTGAACATGGGCAGCAGTGGGGTGTAACCGGCTTCGTCGCCAAAGTCGTACTGGAATTTGCCTCGTGTCAGTTTTGGGCAAGAGGCGGGTTCGGCAGCAATGAAGCGGGTTTTCTTTCCTTCAAGGATGTTGTGCCGCATGAAGGGGAAGGCGATACCTCCGAAGTTGGAGCCTCCGCCGAAACAGGCGATCACCATGTCGGGATATTCGCCGGCCATGGCCATCTGCTTTTCGGCTTCCTGACCGATGATGGTCTGGTGCAGGGTGACGTGGCTCAGCACGGAGCCCAGCGTGTACTTACAGTTGGGAGTGGTGCGGGCCAGTTCGATGGCTTCGGAAATGGCTGTTCCCAGTGAGCCCTGATGGTTGGGATGGGCAGTCAGGATGTCTTTTCCGGCACGGGTGGACATGGAGGGAGAAGCTGTAACCTGTGCGCCGAACGTGTGCATGATGCTACGACGGTAGGGCTTCTGCTCGTAACTGATCTTCACCTGGTAGACAGCAGCTTCGAGGCCGAACAGACGGGCGGCGTAGGCTAGCGAGGCACCCCATTGTCCGGCACCCGTCTCGGTGGTGACGTTGGTCACGCCTTCCTTTTTGCAGTAGTAGGCCTGCGGGATGGCGGAGTTCAGCTTATGCGAGCCCATGGGACTGACACTCTCGTTCTTGAAGTAAATGTGAGCCGGAGTATCGAGGGCTTTCTCCAGTCCGTAGGCACGTACCAGCGGTGTGCTGCGGTAGTATTTGTACATTTCGCGCACTTCTTCGGGGATCTCAATCCAGGCATCAGTCTGGTTCAGTTCCTGCCGGCAAAGCTCTTCGGCAAAGATGGGATACATGTCTTCGGGCTTCAGCGGTTGCTTGGTAGCAGGGTTCAGTGGGGGCATCGGTTTGTTCACCATGTCAGCCTGTATGTTGTACCAGTAGTGGGGTATTTCTTCTTCTGGAAGGATGAATCTTTTTGTTTTGTTGCTCATAGTGGTTAAAATATTTAATAATTACTGCCCAAATGTAGTTATTATTTTTAAAACGCTATCTTTTTTTCTTGTTTTTTTGCCCATATTGGTTTATTTGTATATGTTTGCCGCGTTTCTTTAACAGGTATCAAGATGAAGATCTATCATAAGTATCTGCTTTATCAGAATAAGTGGATTCATCCGTATGTGCGGATCGTTCTGAACATATTTACTTCGCTTACTTATCTGGCTTCGTTACTGCTGATTATAGGAGTGGTGTACGAGCATGGATTTACCATTACTGCCGAAGAAGCACAGCAGGTGAACCGCCTGTATCATGGCGTCTGGATTGTGTTTCTGGTGGATGTCACGCTGCACATTCTGCTCGAATACAAGGATACGCGGCGAACGTTCAGCAAACTGACGTGGGTGCTGACCGGGCTGCTGTATCTGACGCTGGTGCCTGTCATTTTTCATCGGCCCGAGGTGGAAGGAGGGATTCTGGACTTCTGGAATTTCCTTCACGGGAAAGGCTACCGGCTGGTACTGCTGCTCTTGCTGTCGCTACTGACGTTGTCCAACGGAATGGTGCGCTTGCTGGGCCGGCGCACCAACCCTTCGCTGATACTGGCAGTCAGTTTCCTGATAATCGTGCTGATAGGGACGGGGCTGCTGATGCTTCCCCGATGTACGGTGGATGGCATTTCGTGGGTCGACTCGCTGTTTATATCTACCAGTGCGGTGTGTGTCACGGGGCTGACTTCGGTCGACGTGGCTTCGACGTTTACGCCGGCCGGTTTTGTGGTCATCATTATCCTGATTCAGATTGGCGGTTTGGGCGTGATGACGCTGACCAGTTTCTTTGCAATGTTCTTCATGGGCAATACGTCGCTCTACAATCAGCTGGTGGTGCGCGATATGGTGAGTTCGGACTCGCTGAACTCGTTGCTGACGACGCTGGTCTACATTCTGGGCTTTACGCTGGTGATAGAGGGAGCGGGAATGCTGGCCATCTGGAGCGACATCCACGGCACGTTGGGCATGACGTTGGAGGAGGAACTGGCTTTTTCGGCTTTCCATTCCATTTCGGCTTTCTGTAATGCCGGTTTCTCAACGTTGCCCGGCAATTTGGGCAATCCGGCACTGATGTCGGGACACAATCCGCTGTATATCTACGTATCTTTCCTTGTTATATTGGGAGGTATCGGCTTCCCGATTCTGGTGAATTTCAAAGATATTCTGCTACACTACGTGCGCCGTTTGTGGCATTTTATCCGCAGGGGCGAATGGGATGGCCGCCGTTTCTATCATTTGTACAATCTGAATACGAAGATTGTGCTGATCGTTACCCTGTTGCTGTTGGTAGTGGGTACGGTTGCCATTGCGGTGCTGGAGTGGAACGGTGCTTTTGCCGGAATGCCGGTGGGCGACAAGCTGACGCATGCTTTCTTCAATGCCGTGTGTCCACGTACGGCGGGTTTTGTCAGTGTGGACCTGACTACGCTGGGTGTACAGTCGCTGCTGATCTACCTGTTGCTGATGTGGGTGGGCGGTGGCTCGCAGTCGACGGCTGGCGGTATCAAAGTGAACGCCTTTGCGGTTGTCGTGCTGAATCTGGTGGCGGTATTGCGAGGTACGGAGCGAGTGGAAGTGTTTGGTCGCGAACTGTCGTCCGACTCTATCCGCCGGTCGAATGCCACGGTGGTGTTGTCGTTTGCCATTCTCTTTCTGTTCGTCTTCATTATCAGCATGCTTGAGCCGGAACATTCGTTGCTGGCGGTTACCTTCGAGTGTGTATCTGCGCTGAGTACGGTAGGTTCGAGCCTGAATCTGACCCCGCTGTTGCATGACGGTAGCAAACTACTCATAGTGGTACTGATGTTTGTGGGACGTGTCGGACTGATAACACTGATGTTGGGCATTGTGAAGCAGAAAAAGAATACGAAATACCGTTATCCCAGCGGTCAGATTATCATCAACTGACCTGTCCGGAAGCCTTTCTGGCGAGGGGTTTGTTCCACACTTGTGTTGCTCGTGAGCCGTGCAAGTGTCTCTCGCGAGCCGTACAAGTGTCTCTCGCGAGCCGTGCAAGTGTCTCTCACGGGCTGTGTAAATGCCGTTTAAAATACTTGTGAGGCAGGCGGATGAAGCCCTTTGGGAATGGGTGGTTTCATCCGCCTGTCAGTTTTTTATTCCTTGATGATTTCTTGTAGTTTGATGGCTTGGAACAGCATGTGGGCCGTGCTGCTTTCGTAGAAGATACCTACCGTTTCGCGGTCGATCATGGTGAGACAGGAGTAGCCCCAGCCGCCACCTTCGTCCAGCAGTACCTGATGCTGGGGCAGCCAGGTCAGTCCACCGTCCAGGCTGGCTTTCAGGGTAATCATGTTGCGGTTCTTGGTACTGTTGGGGTTGGAGAAGAGCAACAGGTCACGGTTCATTACGTTTTCGGCAGCGGGCACATGGATGAGGCTGGCCATGCAGACCGGCTCGATCAGTGCCTTGCGCGACGACGGATGTTCCTGCCACGTGCGCCCCATGTCGCGTGTAATGGCTACGGCGCGACTTCCGCCACGGTTGTCGCGCATGTTCAGCATCAGTACGCCGGGCTCTACCTCTGCAACCTGTGCTTCGGTGGTGTTGCTGCGTGCCGGCTGACTGATGTGCCATGTCTGGCCGTGGTCCTCGCTGTAGATGATGCAGGCGCAGGGAATGCGGTCGGCACCGATGTACTGGCCGGCAAAGACCAGCGTGCCGTTTTCCATGGATATGCCTCGTCCGGGTCCTTGGAGCAGGAAGAACCATTCGGGATCTTTTACTTGCGAAGTAATGTTGATGGGAGCCGACCATGTCTTCCCGTCATCGTCGCTGCGAGTCAGCATAAGTTGGGCCGTTTCGTTCAGCTCGTTTCCTTGGCCCGAGTTGAACCAGGCACGGAGGTTGCCCATGCCGTGTGTCCAGGCAGCCATAATCCAGATGGTACCCGTCTGACGGTCTACCAGGATGGCAGGATCGCCTACGCCGTTCTGGGCTTTCGGCAGATGGCCGTATTCGCCGAAGCTCATGGGGACACGCATCTTTTCCCATGTCTGTCCGCCGTCTGTGCTACGGCTGAGGCCGATGTCGATATGTTCTTGCAGATCGGCGCTGTTGTTGTAGCGTATGTCGTACACACCGAGCAAGGTTCCCTTGTTGCTGGTAACAATGCCCGGAATGCGGTAGGCAGCTGCGCCGTCATCGCCTGCATGGCGTACACCAATGCCCGTAAAGTGTTGTTGCGGCGAGGGCAGTGCGTATTGCAAGGGAGCTGCACCCGCATCAGTCTTGACCGAACTGACAGTGGCGGATATGCGTGAAGTCAGTGAAGCATCGGGTTTCAGCTGCAGGCTGATCCAGAAATAGTTGATGCCCGGATATAAGGGTTGTGCTGCCTTCAGCGTAACGGTTCTGCCGGGTGAGGTAACCGTAGCTGCCAGTATCGAATATGACGGATTGGCTTTGCGGGTATAGAGCGGATTGTTACGCGACAGGTATGCCGCAGGGGCATAGAATGTTTTGCCTTCGCGCTGTACGCCTTCCGTACCGGCATAATACAGTTTCAGGGCTGCAATATCGTTCAGGTTGACTTGTGAACCGAAGTCCACGGTTACTTCTTCCAGCGTTTTACAGTGGCGGGCATCGATGCGCAAGTAGAACAGTTCGTTGTCCGAGCGGTCGATGAGGACAGGAACACGGGTTTCGCGAATGCGTACGGTGTCGGCTTCCGAGGCTTGCAGGCGAGGAGTGCAGAGCAAGATGAATAGGAGTGCCAGATAGCGGCAGGTAAAGAAAATCTTCATGATATATTTATTTAGGGTTTGGGCAAAGATAGCAAATCTTGAATTAAACTTTTATCTTTGTTGCAAAATAGCAAACGATATGAAGATTTTTCCTACAACAAGCATCAAGCAACTGGATGCATATACGATAGAAAATGAGCCGATAGATTCCATCGACCTGATGGAACGGGCTGCCAATTCATTGGCAAAAGCCATTGCGGAACGCTGGGACGACGTCGACACTCCTTTCGTTGTGTTCGCCGGACCGGGTAACAACGGAGGCGATGCGCTGGCGGTGGCCCGTCTGTTGGCCGGACAGGGATATAGCATTGAAGTATATCTGTTCAACACCAAAGGACAGCTTTCGCCGGATTGTGAAGCGAACAAGGAACGGTTGGGCGGACTGGCCGGTATTGTGTTTCACGAAATTACTTCCCAATTTGTGCCGCCCCAGCTGACGGAAGACCATGTAGTGATTGACGGTCTGTTTGGCAGCGGTCTGAACAAGCCTTTGAGCGGCGGCTTTGCTGCTGTGGTGAAGTACATTAATGCTTCGCCGGCGAAAGTGGTGGCCATCGATATTCCTTCGGGCCTGATGGGCGAGGACAATTCCTACAACGTGGCTTCCTGCATTGTCCGTGCCGATGTGACGCTGACGTTGCAGTTGCCCAAGCTGGCTTTCCTCTTTGCCGAGAATGCACCGTATGTAGGCGAGTGGGAGAGACTAGACATCGGGCTGAGTGAAGAAGCCATCGACGAAATGACTACCGATTATTATCTGACCGAACCGGACGACGTGAACTGGCGACTGAAAACGCGTGACAAGTTTGCGCATAAAGGCAACTTCGGCCGTGCTTTGCTGATAGCCGGTTCGCAGGGGATGGCCGGTGCATCGGTGCTGGCTGCCAAGGCCTGCTTGCGTTCGGGAGTAGGATTGCTGACGGTGCATGTACCTTTCTGCAACAACTTCATCGTGCAGACTGCCGTGCCCGAAGCTATGACGGAGATAGACTTCAGCGAGACGTGCTTCTCCGGTGCAACGGATACCGACGATTATCAGGCTGTAGGTATCGGTCCCGGTCTGGGAAAATCGCCCGAGACGGAGAATGCGTTGATTGATCAGATTGAATCCTGTCAGGTGCCGATGGTAGTCGATGCCGATGCCTTGAACCTGCTGGGCGAACATCGCAGCTATCTGGGACATCTGCCCAAAGGAAGCATCCTGACTCCGCATCCCAAAGAGCTGGAGCGTTTGGTGGGGAAATGCCAGAACTCGTACGAGCGGCTGATGAAAGCCCGTGAACTGGCACGGACAGCCGATGTGCACATTGTACTGAAAGGAGCCTATTCGGCTGTTATATCTCCGTCGGGACAATGCTGGTTCAACACGACCGGAAATCCGGGTATGGCTACGGGAGGCAGCGGTGATGTGCTGACCGGAGTGTTGCTTGCTTTGCTTGCACAGGGATACGATGCGGAAACTGCTGCGCGACTGGGTGTCTATGTGCATGGTCTGGCGGGTGACATCGCAGCCCGCAAACAGGGTGAAACCGGTATGACTGCCGGCGATATTGTAGCTTCGCTGCCGATGGCGTGGAGAATGATGGAGGGGTAGTCTGTTCCCCTCCATGCTGTAGCGGAAAGAACTTACAGAAGTTTATCGATCGTGTTGATCTTTAGCTCTTTAAGCTCTTCGATGGCACGGTTGTAGTATTTCTGTTCTTCCAGATACTTGCTGACGTGAGCGTCTACTCCGATGATGGCCGTACATCCTTCGGCAGCTGCGATATGCCAGAACTTGGGATGGGGGAACGATTCGGTTCCGTGCATTTCGTTGTATGAGGCATAGCTGATGTTATACTCCAACGGAATGTTCAGTCGGGCAGCGGCTCGGCAGATGTGTCGGCTGATGGTGGTGCAGTGGTGGTCCCATTCGGGGTAAGACAGCATGAAGAGGTCGGGATGAGCCAGGCAGCAGAACAGTCCGCTTTCCATGCCTTCGATGGCACTTTCCTCGTACAGGTCGAGCATATCGTGGTTGTTGGTATTTCGTCCGAAGTAGGGGAACTTCTCATCCGTGTGATAGAAGTGGTTGCCGAATATCAGGTAATCCAGCTTGTATTCCTTGACTTGTTCTTTCAGCCACGAAATGTATTCGGGAAAATACTCGCATTCCAGTCCTATCTTGATGTCTATCTGATCGCGGTATTTTTCGCGCAAGGCACGCAGGCTTTCCACGTATCCGGGAAGTTCGTCGGGCAACATACGGATATTTGATACATAATTGGTACGGTATTTCCAGGGAGTGTGGTCGGAAAAACCGAGTACCTGAAACCCGCCTTTGATGGCGCTCAATACAAATTCTTCATCGCTTCCTGTGGCATGCTGGCAGCGTGTGGTGTGGGTGTGATAATTTGTTTTCATTCTTTTGTTACGATTTCGTCCATGCGGATATCAAAAGGTTCCGCTGGAATTTCTTCTACTAATTGGAAGGGGAAACAGATACCTATCTTATAGGCCGACGGTATGCGGGGCAGCAGGCGGTCGTAGTAGCCTTTGCCTCGTCCCAGCCGGTTGCCCTGACGGTCGAAGCCTACACCGGGTACAATAATCAGATCGATGGCGTCGTAGTCGCAGAAAGGAGTGCCCGAAGGTTCCTCGATGCCATATTTGCCGACGGTCAGATCGTCGGGACCAGTATACTGGCGCAGTTCCAGATCGTCTTTTACAACTGCCGGAAGCAGTATCCGCTTGTAGCGGCTCCACTTCCGGATGAAATTGTGGGTATCTACTTCGTCTTTCAGCGAGTGATACAATAATATGGTATGGGCTGCCTTGAAGGCCGGATGGTCTTCAAGGGCGGCCATGATTTCAGCAGACTGCTGCGTAGCGGAAGAGCTGTGTTGCGTCTTCAACAAAGCTATCTGCCTGCGCAGTTCTTTTTTCTTTTCCTTCATTGTCCGTTTCGTTTAGAGGCGTTGGGGCGGGAGCTTTAGGGAATGCTTCGCCTTTTTCCAGTATTTCCAGTGCGGTCTTAACCGTTGCATCGCTCTGGTTGAGGTAGCGGATGTAAGGTTCACGGCCCAGAATATTATAGATAATGTTACCGTAAAGACTCTTTTCCAGCAACTTATGAGATTTATGGATGAGGAGGTTACGGCGTTTCACACCCTTGGAGTCGGCAAAGCGGATGAATTGGTCTACAATGCCTTGGCGGCGTAAATACTGATACATCTCGTCCTCGTTTTCGCATTCGCTCAGTTTGCTGCGGTTGCGGTCGCTATACTGGAAGCTGAATTGCAGGATCAACCCCTTGTTGCTTACTTCTATCAGATAGGAAGATACGCCAGTCGTGTCTTGCGGTACGAATACGTCGGGCATGATACCTCCACCACCATAAACAGGACGGCCGAGGGTGGTGTAATATTTCTGGTCTTCATCGAGCTTGATGCTGTCTTTCGAGAAGAACTCGCCATGTTCGTAACGGTTAATCCAGTCCATTTCGTATTCGCTGTTGTTTCCGTTCTCGTAAGGACGCTGGATGCAGCGACCCGACGGGGTATAGTAGCGGGCAATAGTCAGACGGATGGCCGAACCGTCGCTGAAGTCGATAGGCTGTTGTACCAGTCCTTTTCCGAACGAGCGGCGGCCTACAATGGTACCGCGGTCGTTATCCTGTATGGCACCGGCAAAGATCTCGCTTGCCGAAGCAGAACCTTCGTTGACTAACACCACAATCGGCATTTTCTGGCAACTGCCTGTTCCGTTGGCATATTCTTCCATGCGCGGATATTTGCGTCCCTGAGTGTAAACAATCAGTTTGCCTTCGGGCAGGAATTCGTTGACCATGCGGGTGGCGGCTTCCATGTAGCCTCCGGTATTGTCGCGCAAGTCGATAATCAGTCCCTGACAATCTTTATGGGTGAGCTGTGCGATGGCATTGAGCAGTTCAACGTGTGTAGTACGTCCGAATTTGCTGATTTGCACGTAGCCAAACTTATCGTTGATCATGTAAGCGGCATCGATGGTGTTTTGCGGAATGTCACCACGGGTAATGGTGAAGTCGAGCAATTCTTTTTCAGAGGCTCGTTTGATACCCAGCTTGACGGTGGTGCCTTTAGGTCCCTTCAGGTTGCGCATGGCTTTTTCGTTGGTCAGCCCTTTACCGACGAAAAGGCTGTCGTTGACCATGACGATGCGGTCGCCAGCCATCAGACCTACTTTCTCCGACGGGCCACCAGGCACTACACTGTTGATATGAATCGTGTCCTCCTGAATGGTGAACTGTACACCAATGCCACTGAAGCTGCCTTCCAGTTCGGAGTTGACTTCTTCCAGCTTTTGTGCAGGGATGTAGGTGGAGTGGGGATCCAGTTCGGCCAGAATCTGAGGCATGGCCTTTTCGACCAGGTCTGTCATGTTGACGGTATCCACATACTGGTCGTCGATTACCCGCAACAAGGCATTAAGCTTGTTGGACGAACCGTTGATGATGCCAAGCTTTGTTCCGCCATAATGCTTGGCATAGAATGTTCCAATAAGAATGCCCACTACCACGCAGACAGCTATGACGAGTGGCATGAAGCGGGATGAATTCTTTGTACTCATGTATTTTTAGTAAATGATTAGTGGTTAATATAAATAGTTAGCTCTGTTCATTTTCAATGGGGATGTAGACAACTTCGATGCCTGCCCGTTTGAGCAGATCGAGCCCGTCCTCAAGGCGGTATTTCTCGGAGTACACCACCCGCTTGATGCCGGCCTGGATGATCAGCTTGGAACATTCGATGCAGGGCGAGGCGGTGACGTACATGGTAGCTCCGTCGCTACTGTTGTTGGAGCGGGCTATTTTGGTGATGGCATTGGCTTCGGCATGAAGCACATAAGGCTTGGTAATATTGTTCTCGTCTTCGCATACGTTCTCGAAGCCGGAAGGAGTGCCGTTGTAACCATCCGAAATGATCATCTTGTCCTTGACGATGAGCGCACCTACTTGGCGACGCTTGCAATAGGAGTTTTCGGCCCAAATGCTTGCCATGCGTATGTAGCGTCTGTCCAAAGCTATCTGTTTTTCGTTTTCTGAGTTGTCCATATCGTTCTTATTGTTTAGCAAATCCTATCAGACAGGTTGTCTGGCCTTCTTTATAATAAAGGGTGATTTGGTTCTCGTCGCCCTCGTATTTGAATACGTTTTGCATGCCTTTGATGAATTCTTTGGCAAGCGGATCGGTCTCGGAAGCTGAAATTTTCAGGTTCAGACTGATGTTACCGTTTTTGCCGTCAGCCGTCCAGGTACCTGTGGCATTTTTTACTTTGACTCCATTGACAGTAACATTGTTTCCGCTCAGTTCTCCGTTCACTTCAATTCCCTCGAAGACGACGGTGAAGTTGTTTTCAGCCTTCAGAAGTTCGATGCTTTGGTTGTAGGCAGCTTCCGAGTCCCATACGATGGCTCCGAACTGTTCATTTTCTTTTCCTTCTATGGTAATCCGACTCATCTTCCATGTCTTTCCGGTAAAGATTCGGATAAGATCGTCTTCGGTATTGCAACCGCTGAAGACGGGAATCAGTGCCAGCATTAGCAACAAGTGACAAATATACAATGATTTTCTTTTCATTAGCATTCTTTTTTTATTCCGTTTCTTATTAATAATGCCTCAATCGTTGGTTCTTGTCCGCGGAAACGCTTGTAAAGGGTCATAGGGTGTTCGGTTCCACCTTTCGAGAGAATGTTTTCGCGGAAAGATGCGGCTACTTCGGGGCTGAAAATACCTTTTTGCCTGAAAAGCGAGAAGGCATCGGCGTCCAGTACCTCAGCCCACTTGTAGCTGTAGTAACCAGCGGCATATCCGCCTGCAAAGATGTGCGAGAACTGGGTACTCATGCAGGTTTCTTCGACTTGTGGCAGAATCTGAGCTTCGGCCCATGCCTGTTTTTCGTAGGTGCGGACATCACCGTCGAAAGGTGTGGTACGGGTGTACCAGGCCATGTCGAGCAAACCGAAGCTTACCTGACGCAGACAGGCATAAGCTACATTGAAGTTGCGTGCATCTATCAGACGTTGTACCAGTTCGTCGGGAATCAGTTCGCCTGTCTGGTAGTGGCGGGCAAAGGTATGCAGGAACTCTTTTTCGGTAGCAAAGTTTTCCATGAACTGGGATGGGAGTTCTACGAAATCCCAATAGACATTTGTTCCGCTCAGACTTTCGTATGTAGAATTGGCAAACATGCCGTGCAGACTGTGGCCGAATTCGTGCAGAAATGTTTCGACTTCGCTGAAGGTCAGCAGGGCGGGCTTGTCCTGTGTGGGTTTGGTGAAGTTCATCACCAGTGATACGTGCGGACGGCTGTTCTCGCCTGTCTGTTCGTCTATCCATTGTCCTTTGTAGCTGGTCATCCAGGCTCCCGAACGCTTTCCGGCACGGGGATGGAAGTCGGTGTAGAGTATAGCCAGAAAACTTCCGTCGTGGTCGAATACTTCGTAAGCATCTACGTCCTTGTGGTAAACGGGGATCTCCGGATTCTTCTGGAAGGTGATGCCATAGAGGCGGGTAGCCAGGCCGAATACACCTTTCTTCACGTTCTCCAATTCGAAGTAGGGACGAAGCATTTCGTCGTTGATGTTGAAGGTACGGTCTTTCAGCTTTTGCGAATAATAACTCCAGTCCCACGGCATCAGGACGAAATCTTCACCTTGTTCTTCACGGGCCAGCGACTGCACCTCGGCATATTCCTTCAGAGCCGTTGGCTTGTAGGCCTCAAGCAGTTGGCTAAGCAGGTGATAGACGTTTGCGCTGTTTTGGGCCATGCGTCGTTCCAGTTTGTAGGAGGCATAGTCCTTGTATCCCAGTAGTCGGGCTATTTCCAGACGCGTATTGACCAGTTGCTTGACGATGTCCAGGTTGTTGTAGTCATTAGGGTGCGTACATTTCGTATTGTAGGCCATGTAGAGCTCTCTCCGTAGTTCGCGGTTGTCGGCGTAAGTCAGGAAAGGAACATAACTGGGGGCTTGCAAGGTGAAGATCCATCCTTCCTGTCCTTTCTCTTTGGCTGTTTCCCGGGCTGCTTCGATGGCGCTTTGGGGCAAGCCTTTCAGTTGGCTCTCGTCTGTCAGTACCAGTTGATAGTCGTTGGTTTCCTTCAGGTTGTTTTCGCTGAATTGCAAGGTTAGCAGACTCAGTTGGCGCGACAGCTCGCGATACTTCTCCTTGTCGGCTCCTTGCAGGTTGGCTCCGCTGCGTTCAAATCCTTCGTACGTATCCTCGGTCAGTTTCCGTTGTTCGGCCGTCAGTGCTTCGTCGTAGCGATGTTCGTAAGCCGTCTTGACACGTTCGAAAAGGCGTTCGTTCAGTGTGATGTTGTTGGCATGCTCGCTAAGCAGGGGCATCAGCTCCTTGGCCAGTTCCTGCATGGCATCGTTGGTCTCGGCACTGAGCAGATTGTCGAATACTGTTTCGGCACGTCGCAGCAATTCTCCCGACAGTTCTAACGCCAATATTGTGTTTTGAAAGTCGGCGGGAGCGGGATTACAGACAATGGCATCTATTTCTTCATTTTGACGACGTATTCCTTCGCGTATGGCAGGGGCATAGTGCTCTACGGCAATGCGGTCGAAGGGAACGGTACCATGAGGGGTATGGTTATTTTCAAAAAAAGGATTCTGAGTTTGTATCATCTTTGTAAAAGCTATCGTAAAACAACCGTTGTTGGTGCTTTTTCATCAGGTCCCTTGTCAAGGAACCTTTTTGAAACAATACGCAAAAGTGCAAAAAAAATAGGCGATTCAGTTCGAAGACGCCTATACTTTAATAATTTCTAACTGTTTATGCGAATGGTTGGAGTGGCTTCTGTTATTTTAGACGCTTCTATATGTGCTTTGCTGCTTCTCTTTCATTGTTTAGTGGCAGTTCAGGAGTCCAAATGCTAATATGCCCCAATAAATATCTCTGTTAGCAAATTTGCCTGGACAACTTATGCCGCATGAGTGCACTGCCTACTGCACTGCGAGTGCACTAACTACTGCACTGCGAGTGCACTTACTATTGCACTGTGAGTGCAGTAACTGTTGCACTATAAAGCTCTAGTTGTTCCGTTTTTACGCGTTCATTTTTCGGTAATTATAGGAGAATGTCGGGCAAAGAAGAAGAGTTTGGGGTAAAAAAATAGGCGACTTCCGAAGAAGTCGCCTACATATTGATGTTTTTTACTGTCAATTAGCAGTTTACAGATGCCATGTGAGCGATCAGATCGAGAACTTTGTTAGAGTAACCGATTTCGTTGTCGTACCAAGATACAACCTTAACGAAAGTATCAGTCAAAGCGATACCAGCCTTAGCATCGAAGATAGAAGTGTGAGTGTCACCCAAGAAGTCAGAAGAAACAACTGCATCTTCAGTGTAACCCAGGATACCCTTCAGTTCGCCTTCAGAAGCTTCCTTCATAGCAGCGCAGATTTCAGCGTAAGTAGCAGGCTTAGCCAAGTTTACAGTCAAGTCAACTACAGATACATCCAAAGTCGGAACACGCATTGACATACCAGTCAGTTTGCCGTTCAGAGTCGGGATAACTTTACCTACAGCCTTAGCAGCACCAGTAGAAGACGGGATGATGTTGCCAGAAGCAGCACGACCACCTCTCCAATCCTTCATAGAAGGACCGTCAACAGTCTTCTGAGTAGCAGTTGTAGAGTGAACTGTAGTCATCAAACCATCAGTGATACCCCATTTGTCGTTCAGAACCTTAGCGATAGGAGCCAAACAGTTAGTAGTACAAGAAGCGTTAGATACGAATTGAGTACCTTTAACGTAAGTCTTTTCGTTAACACCGCATACGAACATCGGAGTGTCATCCTTAGAAGGAGCAGACATAACTACATATTTTGCACCAGCTTCGATGTGAGCTTGAGCTTTTTCTTTAGTCAGGAACAGACCTGTAGATTCTACTACGTATTCAGCACCTACAGCATCCCATTTCAAGTCAGCAGGGTTCTTTTCAGCTGTAACGCGGATTTCTTTGCCGTTTACAATCAGCTTGCTGTTTTCAACATCAGCTTCGATTGTACCGTCAAATTGACCGTGCATTGTATCATACTTCAGCATGTAAGCCAAGTAATCTACCGGGCAAAGGTCGTTAATACCAACGATTTGGATATCGTTTCTTTTTTGAGCTGCGCGGAATACGAAACGTCCGATACGTCCGAATCCATTAATACCTACTTTAATCATTTTGTTTAAACTTTTAAGGGTTTTATAATGTTTAAAAATAAACTTTCGAGTTTATCCAGACAATTCTTTCCGAATTGCGGTGCAAAAGTAAGAAAATGTTTTTATATTCGTGCTTAAAATCATTATTAAATAATTCAAAAGATGAGAAAAAGTAAATTTTTGCAAGATTTTAAAGCATTTGCCATGAAGGGAAATGTGGTAGATATGGCTGTCGGTGTGATTATCGGTGGGGCATTTGGCAAAATTGTCTCTTCGTTGGTGGCAGATATCATTATGCCAGTTTTCGGTCTGTTGGTGGGAGGTGTAAACTTTACCGATTTGAAGTGGGTTATGAAACCTGCTTGTGTGGTGGACGGGAAAGAGATTGCTGCGGTGACTTTGAATTATGGAAACTTCCTGCAGATGACCTTTGATTTCTTGATTATCGCTTTCTCCATATTCCTTTTTATTAAGTTGATTACACGTATTACTGCTAAACGGAAGGCCGCGGCCGATGCTGTTCCACCGGCACCTCCTGTTCCTTCGAAAGAAGAGATACTGCTGACTGAAATCCGCGACTTATTGAAAGAACAGAGCCAGGCAAACCGATAAAAACCGGTAAGAGCCTGCTTTTACAGCTGATAGTGCTTTGCTTGAAAGCCTGTTTTCGATGAATGTCTGATTCCTTTTTATCATTTTTGCTTCTAAAATAGAACGTATTCGATGGCTTTTTGCTAAATTTGCCAATTATTTATAAAACCATTATTGACATTATATGCAAGAGAAGATTATCATTCTTGATTTCGGTTCGCAGACTACGCAGCTCATCGGCCGCCGCTTACGCGAACTGAACGTCTATTGCGAAATTGTGCCTTATAACAAGTTTCCGCACGACGATGAAAGCGTGAAGGGAGTAATCCTGTCGGGAAGTCCCTTTTCTGTGTACGACGAAAACGCCTTTAAGGTGGATCTGACTGGTATTCGTGGTAAGTATCCTATTTTGGGTATTTGTTACGGTGCACAGTTCATTTCTTATACGAATGGCGGAAAGGTAGAACCGGCTGGTAGCCGTGAGTATGGACGTGCTCATTTGCAGACGTTCGAAAAAGATAACCTGCTTTTCCACGGCGTGCGCGATAATTCACAAGTGTGGATGAGTCATGGCGATACCATCACAGCTATTCCTGACAATTTTAAAGTTATTGCTTCGACAGACAAGGTGCGCATTGCTGCTTACCAGGCCGAGGGCGAACAAATGTGGGGAGTACAGTTCCATCCCGAAGTGTTCCATAGCGAAGACGGAACTCAGATGCTGAGAAATTTCGTAGTCGAAGCTTGCGGTTGCCATCAGACGTGGAGCCCTGCTTCGTTTGTAGATACAACTGTAGCCGAATTGAAGGAACAGCTGGGCAATGATCGTGTTATCTTGGGCTTAAGCGGCGGAGTTGATTCTTCGGTAGCGGCGGTATTGCTGAACCGTGCCATTGGTAAGAACCTGACTTGTATTTTTGTGGATCATGGTTTGCTTCGTAAGAACGAGTTCCAGAATGTGATGCACGATTACGAATGCCTTGGCCTGAATGTGATTGGTGTGGATGCCAGTGACAAGTTCTTCAAAGATTTGGAAGGAGTAACTGATCCGGAGCAGAAGCGTAAGATTATAGGTCGCGATTTTGTGGAAGTGTTCAATGCCGAAGCTCATAAGATTACCGATGCCCGTTGGTTGGCACAAGGAACGATTTATCCTGACCGTATCGAAAGTCTGAATATTACAGGTAAGGTTATCAAGAGTCACCATAATGTGGGTGGTTTGCCTAAGGAAATGAATTTGCAACTTTGCGAACCGTTGAAGTGGCTGTTTAAAGATGAAGTACGTCGGGTTGGTCGTGAATTGGGTATTCCTGAACATCTGATAGGACGTCATCCCTTCCCGGGACCGGGATTGGCAGTACGTATTCTGGGCGATATCACACGTGAGAAAGTACGTATCTTGCAGGATGCTGATGATATTTTCATTCGTGGCTTGTGGGATTGGAAAGTGAAAGATGCCGACGGAAACGAAACGTGCCTCTATCATCAGGTATGGCAGGCAGGCGTTATCTTGCTTCCTGTTCAATCGGTGGGTGTGATGGGCGACGAACGGACTTATGAACGTGCCGTAGCTTTGCGTGCCGTGACTTCGACCGATGCGATGACTGCCGATTGGGCGCATCTGCCTTATGAGTTCTTGGGAAAGGTTTCCAATGATATTATAAATAAGGTGAAAGGCGTAAATCGAGTAACCTACGATATTTCTTCCAAACCACCTTCGACTATCGAGTGGGAATAAGGAAGCCGTTTTTCCAGAGTTTTTCTTTCCACTTTTAATCCCGTTCTTCTGGCAGATAATTTCTTTATTGAAATGTGAATGCAGCTTGAAGGGAATGAGGATGGGAAGAAAAACTCTTTTTTTTATCTCAGCTTTGCTTTTTATTGACGCGAGTTAGCTAATAAAGTTGCATCAGGAATAAAAATCTCTCCTCGGTGCAATTCAACCAGTCCTTTTTCCTGCATGCTATTTAATGTTTTTGATACGCTGATTCGAGTGTCGTTTGTGATCCGTGCCAGTTCTTCCATCTTGATTTTAAGGATTTTTTCTCCATACGGACGCTCTATATGATTAAGTATAAAATCAATGATGCGCATTTCAAGACTGGCTCCTACAGGACTCCATAAGCGTTTATGCAGAATTTGATAACGGTTGCTGAGGATGTTCATGTAGTTCAGTCGGAAAATATCATATTTGAACAAGTTGTTCATTACAAAGCTTTTGCTGATATTAACCGTATGTGCAACAGTGCGCGCAGTGTAGGTCGATATATAATTCGTGGTCATTCCGAACATTGAGTAGGGCTCAATTAGGCAAGGAGCCTGAATGACTTCAATGAGACTGTACGAACCTTCTACTATGGTGGAAGAGGTTATTTCGCCGTTTAGTACAAAGACCAACTGATCACATGGGGTACCGGCGTTGATGAAAACTTCTCCAGTTTTGTGCTTAATAAAATGCAGTCGGACTTTTTCCAATATACAGGTGAAATCTTCTTGGGCCAGACCTTGAAAGAGTGGAAGCTGCAATAAAGTATCGAACATTGTATCCATAATGTTTTCCTCTTCGTATTTTCATGGCAAAGTTAGATATAATCGGTATGTGTTGTAAAAAGATTGTACCTCTTTTTGTTTTTTTATTGTTTCTTAAGCGTGCTATTCATTCAGAGTTTTAGGTCTGTTGTGGCTACTTTTGCAACTTATCGCAGGCTTTTAAAGAGAGATTTATGTTGATGCTGTTGGATGAACGCTGCTGTCTTGGGTAAGACTTTCGTCTGACGGATCAGTGTTTTCTTCGCTGGATTCTTCTTCATTTTCAGTATCGGAATCTTCTTCCTCATCATCAAATGGGTCGGGGCGTTGAGGACCACGTTTCATAAAGATGATGGAACAAAGCGTGCCGGCAATGGCGCCGCTAAGATGTCCTTCCCAGGAAGTAGATGCTTTGGCAAATTGTGGAAACATATTCCATACCAGTCCGCCATAAAGGAATGTCACCAGTAGCGAAATGGCAATGAGTGGTACGTATTTTCGTAGCAGTCCACTGAAGAAAAGAAAAAATGCCAGTCCGTAGATTATACCGCTGCAACCGATGTGCCAACCTGGTTTCCCAATGCAAAAAGTCAATATGCCACAACAGATCCAGATGAGAAATAGAATGTAGGGCGCAATTTGCCGGTAAAAATAGAACAGGCACCATGAAAGAAAGAAAAAAGGCAGGGTGTTGGCAAACAAATGTTTGAAGCTGCTATGCACCAGTGGATGTGCGAAAACGCCGAACACGCCTCTTTGCTGCATTGGATATATGCCTAGCTTTGTGAACTCCCAATCCATGCCAACCTCCAATATTTTTAATATATACATAATAAATAGGATGAACAATGGAACGGCTGTGGCTAACGCCATTCTACGTATATCAGGTTTCATATTTCACAGATTTGTCTTTATTTTCTACAATACTACTGATTATTTGGGTAAAAACCGAAAAAAATCGGACTTTTTATTTTGTTTATAGGCATTAATTTGTACTTTTGGCACAGCTACACGTTGTGTAGCGGTGTTTGGCCTGAATAATTAACCTTTAAATAATAGCACAACTATGAGTTATTTACGATTTGACAAGACCCTGATGATTAACCTGCAAGAATCTTTGCCAAGGGAGATTTTGCGGTCAAATAAATCGGGCGCTTATCATTGTACAACTATTGTAGATTGTAACACACGCAAATATCATGGACTGTTGGTGATTCCTGTCCCCAACTTAGACGATGAAAATCATGTGCTGCTATCTTCTTTGGATGAAACGGTAATTCAGCATGGTGCAGAGTTTAACCTGGGTTTGCATAAATATCAAGGCAATCACTACAGTCCGAATGGCCATAAGTACATTCGTGAGTTTGATTGTGAGCATATCCCGGCAACTACTTACCGTGTAGGAGGCGTTATCCTCCGTAAAGAAAAGATTTTTGTACATCATGAGAACCGGATTCTGATCCGTTACACCTTGGTTGATGCCCACTCGGCAACTACTCTTCGTTTTCGACCCTTCCTGGCATTCCGCAGTGTGCGCGAATATACCCATGAGAATGCTCAGGCAAGCCGCGATTATCAGCTTGTAGAAAATGGAATAAAGACTTGCATGTATCCAGGATATCCTGAATTATTCATGCAGTTGAATAAGAAAAACGAATTCCATTTTCAGCCAGACTGGTATCGTGGAATTGAGTATGCCAAAGAGCAGGAACGCGGTTACGATTTTAATGAAGATTTGTATGTTCCCGGGTATTTTGAAGTGGATATCAAAAAGGGAGAAAGTATTGTTTTCTCTGCTGGTATATCCGAAGTGTCGACTCGCAAGCTGAAGCAGACTTTTGAAGCAGAAGTTGCAGACCGTACTCCACGGGACAGCTTCTACCATTGTTTGGTAAATTCAGCACATCAGTTCCATAATAAGCAAGGTGATGAACATTATGTTCTGGCCGGTTATCCATGGTTCAAATGCCGTGCGCGCGATTTGTTTATTTCTTTGCCAGGCCTTACATTAGCGATTGGTGAACTTGATGAATTCGAGGATGTGATGCGGACTGCTACAAAAGCTATTTATGAATTCATGAATGGCGAACCACGTACCTACAAAATTTATGAGATGGAGCATCCGGACATTCTGCTGTGGGCTGTGTGGACGCTGCAACAATATGCTAAAGCTACTTCGCGCGAGCAATGCCGTGAAAAATACGGTAATTTGTTAGAAGATATAATGGCTTATATCCGTGGAAGAAAACATGATAACCTCTTTTTGCATGATAACGGGTTGCTTTATACTAACGGAACTGAAAAGGCGGTAACATGGATGAACTCTACAGCCAATGGACGTCCTGTAGTTCCGAGAACAGGGTATGTAGTTGAAATTAATGCTCTGTGGTATAATGCACTTCGTTTTGTAGCTGATATGTCGCGCGAAGGAGGAAATACTGCTCTTGCTGATGAACTGGACATGCAGGCTGAGACTGCAGGAAAATCATTTGTAAGTGTATTCCGTAACGAATACGGATACCTTTTCGATTATGTGGATGGTTATATGATGGATTGGAGTGTCCGTCCCAACATGATCTTTACTGTAGCATTCGACTACTCTCCGTTGGACCGTTCGCAGAAGAAGCAAGTTCTGGATATTGTGACAAAAGAATTGCTTACTCCCAAAGGCTTGCGTACTCTTAGTCCGAAGAGCGGTGGATACAATCCTTATTATGTAGGTCCACAGATTCAACGCGATTATGCTTATCATCAGGGAAGTGCGTGGCCGTGGCTGATGGGTTTCTATATGGAGGCTTATTTGCGTATCTATAAAATGAGCGGAATCTCATTTGTAGAGCGTTACCTGATTGGTATGGAAGACGAAATGACCTGTCACTGCATCGGAACTTTGCCGGAACTGTTTGACGGGAATCCTCCTTTTACAGGACGTGGCGCTGTGTCGTTTGCAATGAATGTGGCCGAAATTCTGAGAATATTGAAATTGTTGTCGAAATTAAAATTATATGAGGAGGAAAAAGGATGAGAGTATTAATGTTTGGTTGGGAATTTCCTCCCAAAATATATGGTGGCCTTGCTGTAGCTTCGTATGGTATAACGAAAGGCTTGAGTCTGCAGGGGGATATGGAAACGATTTTCTGTATGCCTAAACCTACCGGACAGGAAGAACAGTTTCTGAAAATTGTTGGAATGAATCAGGTGCCTATTGTATGGCGTGATTTTGATCATGACACGTTGAAGTCACGTTTGTATGGGCAGATGACACCTGAAGACTATTATGCATATCGGGATCATATTTATGCAGACTTTTCGTATATGCATGTGAACGATATGGGCTGTATGGAGTTTGCCGGAGGTTATCCGGGAAATCTGCATGAAGAAATTAATAATTTCTCTATTATAGCTGGTGTAGTAGCTCGTAAGGAGCAGTTCGACATTATTCATGCTCACGATTGGTTGACCTATCCGGCCGGTGTACATGCCAAGATGGTTAGTGGAAAACCATTGTGTATTCATGTACACGCTACTGATTTCGACCGTTCGCGCGGTAAGGTGAATCCTACGGTTTATTCCATTGAAAAGAACGGTATGGACTATGCAGATTGCATTATGTGTGTGTCTGAATTGACCCGACGTACCGTCATCAACGAATATCATCAGGATCCGCGTAAGGTGTTTGCCATGCACAATGCTGTATATCCGCTTTCTCAAGAGTATCAGGATATTCCTCGT
This sequence comes from Bacteroides sp. ET489, assembly GCF_030518095.1. Classification (NCBI taxonomy): domain Bacteria; kingdom Pseudomonadati; phylum Bacteroidota; class Bacteroidia; order Bacteroidales; family Bacteroidaceae; genus Bacteroides; species Bacteroides sp. ET489. Next base: position 54,584 of record NZ_JAULLJ010000017.1, on the reverse strand, counting down.
CCGGAACATACCAAAGAAAAGGTTGTGACTTTCTTAGGGCGTATTACCATGCAGAAAGGACCGGAATATTTTGTTGAGGCGGCAGCTATGGTTTTGCGGCGTACCCGTAACATCCGGTTTGTGATGGCAGGTTCGGGCGATATGCTGAATGCGATGATTAATTTAGTGGCTGAGCGTGGTATTGCTGACCGTTTCCATTTCCCGGGTTTTATGAAAGGGAAGCAGGTATATGAAGTGTATAAGGATAGCGATGTGTTTGTGATGCCTTCGGTTTCCGAGCCTTTTGGTATAGCCCCGTTGGAAGCGATGCAGTGTGGTACGCCTTCTATCATATCCAAACAGTCGGGATGCGGTGAAATTCTCAATAATGTTATCAAGGTTGACTATTGGGATATTCATGCAATGGCTGACGCTATTTATGCCATTTGTAACTATCCTTCGCTTTTCCATTATTTGCAGGAAGAAGGAAAGAAGGAGGTGGATGGAATTACTTGGGAGAAAGTGGGCCTGAGAATCCGTGCCCTTTACGAGGATGTGTTAAGAAACTATAGGTAAACACTAAAACAATAATTAGAAATGAGAACAATCTGTCTTTATTTTGAAATACATCAAATTATTCATCTGAAACGTTATCGTTTCTTTGATATAGGCAATGATCATTATTATTATGATGATTACGCCAATGAAACCAGCATTAATGAAGTAGCTGAACGTTCGTATATTCCGGCTTTGAATGCGCTTATCGAGATGGCCAAGAATTCCGGTGGAACATTCAAGGTTGCACTTTCTATTTCGGGCGTAGCATTGGAACAATTGGAAATTCATGCTCCGGCTGTTATCGACTTGTTGCATCAGTTGAATGAAACTGGCTGTTGTGAGTTCCTGGCAGAGCCTTATTCTCATGGCCTTTCTTCGTTGGCCAACGAAGATTGCTTCAAAGAGGAAGTTATGCGCCAGAGTGCCAAGATGAAACAAATGTTCGGTAAGGAACCTAAGATATTCCGCAATTCAAGTTTGATCTATAATGATGAAATCGGTGCTATGGTAGCCAGCATGGGATTCAAGGGAATGCTGACCGAAGGTGCTAAATACATTCTGGGTTGGAAGAGTCCGCATTATGTATATCATTGCAACATGAATCCTAACTTGAAGTTGCTGTTGCGCGACTATAAGTTGTCCGATGACATCAGTTTGCGCTTCTCCAATTCAGAGTGGAATGAATATCCGTTGTTTGCAGATAAATATATCGGTTGGATTGATTCGCTGCCACAGGAAGAACAGGTAATCAACATCTTTATGGAGCTTTGTGCATTGGGTATGTCGCAACCGTTGTCTTCCAATATATTGGAATTCTTGAAGGCATTGCCGGCTTATGCAAAGGAAAAAGGCATTACTTTCTCTACACCGACCGAAATCGTCACCAAGCTGAAGTCTGTATCTCAGCTTGACGTACCTTATCCGATGTCTTGGGTAGATGAGGAAAGAGATACAAGCTGCTGGTTGGGTAATGCTATGCAACGTGAAGCCTTTAATAAACTGTATAGTGTGGCAGAGCGTGTACATCTTTGCGATGATCGCCGTATAAAGCAGGATTGGGATTACTTGCAGGCAAGTAACAATTTCCGTTTTATGACAACTAAAAACAGTGGTGTGGGGCTGAATCGAGGCATTTATGAGTCGCCATACGATGCTTTTACCAATTATATGAATATTTTGGGTGACTTCATCAAACGCGTAGATTCTCTTTATCCTGAAGATATAGACAATGAAGAACTGAATGCTTTGTTGACTACTATCAAGAATCAGGGAGATGAGATTGAGAAGCTGAATAAGGAGTTGGAAAAGGCACAGGCTAAATTAGCTAAATTGGCGCCCGAAAAGAAGCCAACTGCCAAGAAGGCTGCTGCTAAGACAACCAAGAAGGTAAAGGAAAGCAAATAAACAAACGTACATTTCAATAATAAAGGCTGCTCGAAAGGGCAGCCTTTATTATTATATAAAAAAATAAACGGATACTTGTGAAGAGATAGTTGACAAGTACCCGTTTATTTCTTGTATAACTTGTTTGCTTTTATTTCTTGAAAGTCGTGTATGTTACTTCCAGTTTCAACTTGTCGCCGGTCGTTCCACCTTTAAGTTTGGCATAGCTGGGTTTTAGATCGTTCTGTATACCTATTAAAGTGGTTTTATTGGTATCGTATGACGCTGAAACCGGAATTAACCAGACTTTATCCCAATCAGGGTTCTCGGCAGTCCACTTGGCTTCCCATTCGGCTTCGTTCCAGTTGCTTCCAGCTTCCTTTTGTGCTTCGGCTTTCGCTGTATTTTTGATGCCGATGCACGATGTTACCAGGCGTGCAATATTGCTGAATGTGTATTGGTTGGTTGCAATATTGTTGTGAGCAACGGTGTACGATGTAATATTATCCGGTAACTGATTTTCTGTGAAGAATTTCTTGTAATCGGATTTGCGTATCAGCAATACGTTGTCGGGCGCACTCATGCTGAACTCGTAATTATCATTTTGGTGATAATTGGTAAAGGTCAGTTTAACGGCATTCAGTGTGTCGTTGGCAAGTTCCTTGTAAATTTCGTCGTAGGGCAAAACAGCTTCAGTAAAGATTCCGGCTGGCGATTTGATGTATGTCCAGTCTGTTTCCTGCAAGCGTTCCTGTAATTTGTCTGAATTGGTGAACTTATTTGCCTGAACAACCTCTTTGGTCGAAGCGAAAACGGTAGCAGTACTATAATATAAAGAGTCTTCGCCTGCTTTTCCATTTTCATCATCAGACTTTTTCTTCAGGGCAAGTCCGGTCTCTTCGTCTACATAGTGGAAACGGAATTGCATCTGTAAGTCCACACGGTCGATATAAAGGATTGTGCCATCGCCGTAATCGCTTTTGGCATATATACCTTTAAAGATGTTGTTGATGAAGTTTTCGGCATTCTTGAAATAATCGTTTTTGCCTTCCTGGTATTCCCGGTTCAGTTTCAGAATCCTGTTGCCATACTGTTCTTTGTCGAGACGGAAAGCAACGTAAGGATAATAAATGGGATTACCATATGAGTCTGTTGCATTTCTTACAGAGTCGGGAATCGTTGCGTCGTAAGCACTGTATGCTTTTCTGCCAAGCAATTTGTTGGGGTCGTAATACTTGGTAATGTCGAAATCGGTATAACGGTAATTGTCGGCTGTCTTGCGGTCGTTCAGCCATTCGTCATTCAGCTCGTAAACACTCATGCGGCAAGCATTCAGCGAATCGCCAAACCAACTTTTGTAGTATAGTACCAAGCTTACGGATACTACCGTGTCACCAGCCATCATACCGGTTCCGCTTGTTCCGTCTGCACTTTCTTTGTATACGGCAGGGAATATATAGTCGTCTGTACAATTCAGCTCGCTTAGGAAGCTGGATTCATAATATCCGAAATCAGGGTCCGTGAATCGGCCGATATATCCGGTGCTTGTTTTAGAAAAAACTTGCTCTGCTTCAACTGAATAAGTTGTTACATCAAATGAAGCAGTGTGGGCTGACAAACCGTCTGAGTCGGGTAGCATTCCCATTCCCAGTGTTCCGGTGTTGTCGTCGCATCCGAAGATGCTTAACAGTGCCAATGACAGGATTCCTATATACTTGGCTTTCATAAATTTAGTGTCTTGGATTTGCTTTTATTGTTGTTCAGTTTCCCATACTTTGTCGTAGAAGTCGTTGCAGGCGTCGGCAAAATTGTCGGGTGACTGATAGTCTAATACCAGTTTTCCGGCCTGTCGTGCGTATTCCATTACTTCTTCGTTGACGTGCTCGCTTTGCTGGACAACGCCGTCGGAGAAGTCGACAGCCAGCTTGCAGAGCGTAGCATAGTCTATTGGGCTTTTCAGGTGTGCCACATCTTTTTTAGCAATGCCTTTCAGCAACAGCTTGTTGGGATAGTCTGGGTGGAAAGGTTGCTTGAAGTCGTCGCCGTATAACGAGAATACTACTTTGGCATTTCTGAAAGAAGGTTCGTCCTTGTAGGCCTTCTTTATATAAAGAGGAGCCAAAGCGGTCATCCATCCGTGACAATGAATGATGTCCGGACACCAGCGCAGTTTTTTGACGGTTTCCAGTACGCCACGGGCATAGAATATGGTACGAGCATCGTTGTCCTCGTATTCATTTCCGTTTTCGTCAGTGATTTGCAGGCGATTCTGGAAGTAATCGTCATTATCGATAAAGTATACTTGCATACGTGCAGCCTGTATGGATGCTACCTTGATGATAAGCGGATGGTCCGTGTCATCAATGATCAGATTCATACCGGAAAGGCGTATCACTTCGTGCAGCTGGTTTCTGCGTTCGTTGATATTTCCCCATTTGGGCATGAATGTTCGTATTTCTCTGCCTCGTTCCTGAATGGCTTGCGGTAAGTGTCTGCCTACGAGAGACATTTCAGTCTCTGAGACGTATGGAGTGATTTCTTGTGTTATAAATAAAACCTTGTTAGCCTTTGTCATAATAATAACAATGTTCTCGATTATTTGGCAAAGATACAAAAAAAACAGGCAATCGGACAAAATAACCAGTCCTATTATTCCTTATGTTTTGTTAACTAATTGTATATCAGTGGCGATATTAACCCCTCTGAACAGGAAAAGTGGCTGAAACCTGCATAATTTTACGATATTTCTTCTTTATGTGCTAAATATTGGTTTATTTTGCACCGTTTTAGCGAACAACAAAGTTATTTTTATAACCAATAGAAATGGAAATAGTACATACTATCAAGGACTTGCAGGCTGCTTTGGCAGCCCTGAGAGCCCAGGGTAAAACGGTAGGACTGGTACCTACAATGGGTGCCTTGCATGCCGGTCATGCTTCGCTGGTGAAGCGTTGTGTTGCCGAGAACGATGCAGCCGTAGTGAGTGTTTTTGTTAATCCCACGCAGTTTAACGACAAGAACGACCTGGCAAAGTATCCGCGTACGCTGGATGCCGATTGCCGTCTGCTGGAGCAGTGTGGCGCAGCCTTTGCCTTTGCTCCCTCTGTGGAAGAGATGTATCCCGAACCCGATACACGTCAGTTCAGCTATGCCCCGCTGGATACGGTGATGGAGGGTAAGTATCGTCCGGGGCACTTTAACGGTGTTTGCCAGATTGTGAGCAAGCTGTTCGAGGTCGTAAAGCCCGACCGTGCTTATTTTGGTGAAAAGGACTTCCAGCAGTTGGCCATCATTCGCGAGATGGTGCGTCAGTTAAAGTTCCCGCTGCAGATTGTGGGCTGTCCCATTGTCCGCGAGGAAGACGGCTTGGCTTTGAGTAGCCGTAACGCACGTCTTTCGGCCGAAGAACGTCAGCAGGCACTGAAGATTTCGCAAACGTTGTTTGCCAGCTGCGATTACGCCAAGTCGCATACGGTAGCCGAAACACAAAAGTTCGTGGAAGATGCCATTGAGGCCGCTCCCGGTTTGCGTCTGGAATACTTTGAACTGGTAGACGGAAACACGTTGCAGAAGATTGCCAACTGGGAAGATACGTCGTATGCGGTAGGCTGTATCACCGTGTTCTGCGGAGAGGTTCGTTTGATTGACAACATCAAGTATAAGGAGTAAATTCAATATCAATATATAAAAAGGAATAGTCGTATGATGATTGAAGTGCTGAAATCGAAAATACACTGTGCACGTGTTACGGAAGCTAACCTGAACTACATGGGAAGTATTACGATTGACGAAGACCTGATGGATGCCGCCAACATGATTGCCGGTGAGAAGGTTTACATTGCCGACAACAACAATGGAGAGCGTTTCGAAACCTATATTATCAAGGGCGAACGTGGCTCGGGTAAGATTTGTCTGAACGGTGCAGCAGCCCGCAAGGTGCAACCTGATGACATTGTCATTATCATGTCGTATGCGCTGATGGACTTTGAAGAGGCCAAGACGTTCAAACCGACGGTCATTTTCCCTGATCCGCAGACCAACAGCATTGTAAAATAAGTCTGTCCTCGGTCGAGGCTGACAAAAAATATTCTGAAGCCCCGTCGCAGGAAAGGTACAGTAGTCTTCCTGCCGACGGGGCTTTTTGTGTGTGGATGGCTGGGGTTTGTGTCCGAAACCTGTGGGCTTTTGTTTCGAAACTCGTGGGGTTTTACTTTGAAACTCGTGGGATTTTGCTTCAAAAGTCGTGGAGTTTTGCTTCGAAACTCCCGGCGTTTTGTTTCGGAAGTCCTGAGGAATGGATTTGAGGGAAGAAGAGGCTGCTCGGGACGAAGGGAAAGAAAAGTCCCTTCTGCTTTCCGTGTTTCTCTTTCGGCTGAAGGAGAAGCTGCGGAGAGGCAGAAGGGACTGTTGGTATGTGCTTCTGATGCCCGAAGGCTAATGTCTGTCAGAGGTATTATTCTTGCAGGTTGGCGTGCATGGCAGCAGCTGCGCGTCGGCCGTCGCCCATGGCCAGAATAACGGTAGCTCCACCGCGTACGATGTCACCGCCGGCATAGATTGTCGGGATGGACGACTGCATGTTTTCGTTGACGGCGATGGTGTTCTTGCGACCCAGTTCCAGACCCTTTACCGATTTGGGCACAATGGGGTTGGGCGATACGCCTACGGCAACGACAGCCATGTCGATGTCCAGTGTAACCGTTGCTCCGGGAATGGCTACGGGACTGCGTCGGCCGCTGGCATCGGGCTCACCCAGTTCCATCTTCTGCAGTACTACCTGCTTCACGGCACCTTTCTCGTCGGCAATGTATTCGATGGGGTTGTGCAGCGTAAGGAATTCGATGCCTTCCTCCTTGGCATGCTTCACTTCTTCCAGTCGGGCAGGCATTTCGGCCTCGCTACGGCGGTAGACGATGAACACTTTCTCAGCTCCCAGACGCTTGGCTGTACGGCACGAGTCCATAGCGGTGTTTCCGCCGCCCACTACCATCACGCGCTTGGCAGGGTTGATGGGGGTGTCGGTTTCCGGATTGGAAGCGTCCATCAGGTTGACACGTGTCAGGTATTCGTTGCTCGACATGATGTTCACGCTGTTCTCGCCCGGTATACCCATGAAGTTGGGCAGTCCGGCTCCCGAAGCAATGAATACGCCTTTGTAACCTTCCTTCTGCAGTTCTTCTACACTTTCAGTCTTACCGATGATGCAATCCTTCACGAAGTGTACGCCCATCTTTTCGAGGTTGTTGATTTCAACGTCCACAATCTTGTTGGGCAGACGGAACTCGGGGATACCATATTTCAGCACACCGCCAATCTCGTGCAAGGCTTCGAACACGGTTACGTCGTAACCATACTTCACCATATCACCGGCAAAAGTCAGTCCGGCAGGGCCTGAACCTACAACGGCCACCTTTATGCCGTTCTTCGGAGCCAGTTCGGGCAGAACGATGTTACCGCTTTCGCGTTCGTAGTCGGCCACGAAGCGTTCCAGATTGCCGATGGCTACGGCCGGTTCGTTCATCTTCAGGTGGATACACTGGCTTTCGCATTGTTTTTCCTGTGGGCATACGCGTCCGCAGACAGCGGGCAGCGACGAGGTTTGCTTCAGCACGCGGGCTGCTTCGAGGAAGGCACCACGCTCTACGTTCTTGATGAACGACGGAATGTTGATGCTGACGGGGCAGCCCTGCATACACGTCGGGTTGGCGCAGTCAAGACAGCGCTTGGCTTCGGTCATGGCCTGCTCTTTGGTGTAGCCGGTATTTACTTCTTCCGTGCGGGTTGTGGCACGATAAACGGGGTCGAGCTCGTTCATCGGACAGCGGGGAATGGCGGTGCGTTCCTTCGGCTTCATGCTTTTGCGCAAAGCTTCGCGCCACGGGGCTTTGCGGTCGAGGAGTTCTTCCATCGGAGCCTGGGCCTGAGGAGCGTTTGCTTGCGAGGCCAATGCATCCGGCTGTGCGCCTTCCTGGGCAGTAGCATGACAAACGGAATCGGCCAGATGGCTCATTTCTTCGCGTTCTACATCCTTGAACGAGCCCATGCGCTTGAACATTTCGTCCCAGTCTACCTGATGGCCGTCGAATTCGGGGCCATCTACGCAGACGAACTTCGTCTTTCCACCCACGGTGATACGGCAGGCACCACACATGCCCGTACCGTCTACCATGATGGTATTCAGCGAAACGTCGGTAGGAATATTATATTTTTGAGTCAGCAGACAGCAGAACTTCATCATGATGGCGGGGCCGATGGCAAAACATTTGTCCACCTTCTCGCGCTTGATGACGCTTTCGATGCCTTCGGTCACGAGGCCTTTGTTGCCATACGAGCCGTCGTCGGTCATGATGATAACCTCATCGGACGAACGGCGCACTTGTTCTTCCAGGATAATCAGGCCTTTGCTACGTCCGGCCAGTACGGAGATGACGCGGTTACCTGCTTCCTTCAGTGCCTGTATGATGGGCAACATGGGGGCTACACCTACACCGCCTCCGGCGCAGACTACAGTACCGAAGTTTTCGATGTGCGTGGCTTGTCCCAGCGGTCCTACTACGTCGAGGATGTAGTCGCCTTCGTTCAGTTGGCAAAGCTTGGTGGACGATAGTCCGACTTCCTGCACCACCAGCGTGATGGTGCCCTTTTGTATATCGGCGCCGGCTATGGTCAGTGGCATGCGTTCGCCTTTGGCGTCAACACGCACGATGACAAAGTGTCCGGCTTTGCGGGAACGGGCAATGAGCGGCGCTTCCACTTCGAACTTGAACACTTTCTCCGAAAATTGTTCTTTGCTGATGATTTTATTCATTTCCTTATTTTTTGTTGGTATAATTACGTAATTACTATCAGATTGATAGGTTTTGCAAAGATACGGCTTATTTGTAAATTACAAAGAAAGAAAGGAAAGAAAGTTTGGGAAAGGGAGAGGGGGAGGAGATAAGGAGTTAAGGAGTTCAGGAGTTAAGAAGTTAAGCCAAATGTTTTTTTGCACACCAAGGTATCGGCTTAACTCCTTAACTTCTTAACTCCTGAATTCAGATTTTTAAATCTTATTTCGTCCGGATCTTATAGCCCGATATGCTATAATAAAGGATAAAGAGGAAACAGGGCAGGCAGAGCCAGTAGGCTTGCTGAGGGCTGGTTACGTCCTTCAACCATCCGTACAGGGTAGGAATGACGGCTCCACCGAACATGGCCATGATGAGCAGCGACGAACCGGCTTTGGTGAACTTACCCAGGTCGGCCATGGCAAGCGGCCACAGGGCAGGCCACATCAGCGAACAACCCAGTGCCATGAACGAGATGAAGTAGATGGAGATGTCCTGCGGCGTCAGTGCAACAAGCAGCGAACCGGCGATGGCCAGAATTGAACATATCTTCAGGGCAGCAGCCTGGCTGATGTATTTAGGTATGAAAATGATACCGCAGATGTAACCGATGACGATGCCGATAGGCGCAATCCACGCATAGTTGGCGGCACCCGGCAGGCCGAGTGAGTTGGCATAGTCGACAAGTGTGCCCAACGAGACTGTCTCGACTCCTACATACAGGAACAGCGCCAGGCAGCCCAGCAGCAGGTGCGGGAACTGGAATACGGAAGTCTTTCCCGCGGCATAGCTGGAAGCTTCGGAAGTGTTGTCGTTTTCGTCCTCGCCTTCGGCTTTCACTTCGGGCAGGGGAGCGAAGAAGGCCATAACGCCCAGTACGATGAAGGCACAGATGATGATTACAAACGGTTTGTTCAGGTCTTCAATACCGATGAGGTGCACGTCTTTGCCCAACAGCCACACGATAAAGATGGACGGGATGGGCCAGGCCAGCTTGTTGCAGATACCCATGATGCTGATGCGCTTGGCAGCACTCTCCAACGGGCCAAGAATGGTGATGTAGGGGTTGACGGACGCTTGCAGATAGGCATTGGCCGCTCCGCTGATGAACGATGCCAGCAGGAACAGGCTGAAACTCTTGTAATTGGCCGACAGAATAAACAGATAGAAGGCCACGGCAAAGATGATGAACGACAGCGACATGGTGCGTTTGTAGCCGATAGCTTTAATCGTCAGTCCGGCAGGATAGCCGAAAACAAGGAAGGGGATGAACGTTGCGGCGATAATCAGGTACGAAGCAGCGTTCGAAATGCCCAGCGAACCTTGCAGAACGGGAACAAGCAGCGAGTTGATGCCCAGCGCGAAGCCGATGGCAAAGAACATGATGCCGACGAATGTCAGCGGCAATGCGTAACTTTTGTTTTTAGCACTCATGATAAGTAGATTTATGGGGTTAGAAAATAAAATGATAATCCGTATTATTTTTTATATGATAAAGGCTTGTACGGGGATGCCTTCTTTTTTGATTGTCTTTTTGCGGCAAGCGGAAGCAGCCAGTACAAGCCTTTATTTTTATAATGTATGATTAGGATGACAGACCTTGCAATGTTTTTAGTCTATCATGTCGAAACCACAGTAGGGAACCAATGCCTTGGGGATACGGATACCTTCGGGTGTCTGGTTGTTCTCTAGCAAGGCGGCCACGATGCGCGGCAGAGCCAGGGCGGAACCGTTCAGCGTGTGGCACAGTTCGGTTTTCTTTTCGGCTGTACGGTAACGGCATTTCAGACGGTTGGCCTGATAGGTGTCGAAGTTAGATACAGAGCTGACTTCCAGCCAACGCTTCTGTGCTTCGCTGTATACTTCGAAGTCGTAGCAGATGGCAGCCGTAAAGCTCATGTCGCCACCGCAAAGGCGCAGGATGCGGTAAGGCAGTTCCAGTTTCTGGAGCAGGCCTTCGACGTGATCCAACATTTCCTGATGGCTTTGCTTGCTGTGCTCGGGGGTATCGATGCGTACCAGTTCCACTTTCGAGAATTCGTGCAGACGGTTCAGTCCGCGTACGTCCTTACCGTAAGAACCGGCTTCGCGGCGGAAACACTCGGTGTAGGCGCAGTTCTTGATGGGGAGCTGCTTTTCGTCGAGGATGACGTCGCGGTAGATGTTTGTTACGGGTACTTCGGCTGTCGGGATGAGGTAGAGGTCGTCTACTTCGCAGTGGTACATCTGTCCTTCCTTGTCGGGCAGCTGGCCTGTGCCGTAACCCGAAGCGGCATTCACCACTGTGGGCGGCATGATTTCGGTATAGCCCGAGTTGCGTGCTTCGTCCAGGAAGAAGTTGATGAGGGCGCGTTGCAGGCGTGCACCTTTGCCTTTGTAGACGGGGAAGCCGGCACCGGTAATCTTAACACCCAGGTCGAAGTCGATGATGTCGTACTTCTTGGCCAGTTCCCAGTGGGGCAGGGCATCTTTGGGAAGTTCAGTCTCCATACCACCCATTTTCACAACGAGGTTGTCTTCGGCAGTAGCGCCTTCGGGCACTTCGTCGTAGGGCACGTTGGGAATGGTGTAGAGCAGCTGTTGCAGATCCTGAGCAGCCTGATCCATATCGGCTTGCAGGGTTTTGTTGACTTCCTTCAGTTCGCCAACACGTGCTTTGGCTGTTTCGGCTTCTTCTTTTTTGCCTTCTTTCATCAGTTGGCCGATAGACTTGGAGAGTGAGTTGACTTCAGCGAGGTTGTTATCTAATACAGCTTGTGTACTTTTACGTTTGTTGTTGTAGGCCAGCACTTGCTCGATGGCTTCTTTGGCATTCTTGAAGTGCTTCTTTTCCAGTCCGCGGATCACCGCGTCTGTGTTTTCTGTGATTTGTTTAATGGTAAGCATATCTTGAATTTGTTTTTTATAATAACCTTAATTTGCAGTGCAAAGATAGTGAAAGGTGAGAGGAGAGACAAACGAAAAACGAAGTTTTTCAGGTTTGGCTATCCCGAACCGCATCCTATCTTATCAAAAGATAGGGAAAAAACAAATAGGGTGTAGTTTTTCGTATAAAAAGAAAGAGGATAAGCTTTTAGGGCTTATCCTCTTTTCCTGATTATTTTCTGTTGTTAGCGTTATGCTTCTGCACTTTCGGCGGGGATTACAGATACATAGCGTCTGTCTTCTCTACCTACTTTGAACTGTACAGTTCCGTCTACCAAGGCGTACAGAGTGTGGTCGCTACCCATACCGATGTTGTTTCCCGGATGGAATTCAGTACCTCTCTGACGAACGATGATGTTACCTGCCTTGCAAGCTTCGCCACCGAATATCTTAACGCCTAATCTCTTACTTGCTGATTCACGGCCGTTCTTAGAACTACCAACACCTTTTTTATGTGCCATTTCTTCTTACTGTTTTAAATTGATTAAGCTACTACTTCTTTGATTGTTAACTCTGTGAATTGTTGACGATGACCGTTCAACTTGCGGTAACCTTTTCTTCTCTTCTTGTGGAATACGAGAACTTTGTCACCTTTTACCAAAGCGGTAACTACTTCGCAAACAACTTTTGCGCCTTCTACTGTAGGAGCACCTACGGTGATGTTGCCGTCTTTGTCTACCAAAAGAACTTTTTCAAATTCTACTGTTGCACCAGCTTCTGCATTCTGCATGTGGTGAACGAACAGTTTCTTGCCAGCTTCTGCTTTGAATTGCTGACCGTTGATTTCTACAATTGCGTACATTTCTTATATATAATGTATAAGTTAGCTCCGTCGGGTGGTCTCCAATCACTTGGAAAGCTCTTTGTCGGACCCGGTTCGGAATAATCGGGCACAAAAGTACTGTTTTTCATTCAGACGAACAAATAATTCTGTAACTATTTTCTTGAGGAAATGGTGCGTGTCGTGATTTTTATATTTCGGACGAAAATCCGGTTAGGCTGGGATGGAGGCGGAAAGGATGGATAAGGAGAAACTGATTGCTTTGACGCAATTGGCTCATCAATAGCGAGTTAGTCCGTGTTGTACACGTCGGATGAAAGATGTCTGTATTCCGTTTGTGGGACACTTGCAATTCATTTGTTCGACACTTGCACGGCTCGCGAACAACACTTGTGTGGCTCGCGAGCCGTGCAAGTGTTGTTCGTAGGGGCTGTTAAAGATAGTCTGTCAGGGGATGTAAGCAGACGCAGTTTGTTATTTCTTTTCGTATCAGTTCCGGCTTTTCTTCAGAGCAGTTCTTCCAGCGACGACATGATGCAGACGTGCGGATAGCAGGCCAGCTCGTGGGCTGTGGTTACTCCGTGTGTCACTCCGGCAAAGTCTACTCCTGCCGACTGGGCTGTTTCGGCATCGACGGTGCTGTCGCCGATGTACAACACCTGTGTTTTGTCGGCCTGCAGCCGCTCAATGGCATACAGCAGTCCTTCGGGCGAGGGCTTGGGTTGTTTCACGTCTTCGCCGCCTACGATGATGTCGATTACCCCGTCGGGCAGGTGATGGTCGAGCAGTTCTTTGATGCGGTAGCGGTATTTGGTCGAGATGATTCCAACGTTGGCGCCTGCGTTTTTCAGGGCAGTCAGTGTCTGGATGGTTTCGGGGAAAAGAAACGTATTGGCAGTCATGTAGACGTCGGCTTCCTTGACATACTGTTTTCTGAATTCTTCCAGGCGTTCGCTGTCGGTTACGCCGGTCAGGATGGTGAACGATTCTTCCAGCGTCTTGCCGATGGTCCGTTTGATGGTCGTGTCGGCTACCTGAAGATAACCGTTCCGTTGCAGCACATGCTGAAAGCAGGTGACGATGCCGCGCGAGGAGTCGGCAAGTGTATAGTCGAAGTCGAACAGATAAGTAGAGTAATTCATTGGTCGCTTTTTGTGGCAAAGGTAGTGATTTTGTTTTTCTTTTGGCAGATTAGCTTTATCTTTGTCTGCCAGACGGACCATTTCGTCTGTCCAGTGGCATCTGCACGTATGATAGGTGCTGGCTTTACTATAACCTGTAATTATCTATATTTGTTATGAAAAAAATCTTTCTTTTTGTGTTGGCGCTTTGTAGCTTGTATGCCGGTGCCCAGCAGGCGGATCGCTTTCCGCTACATCAGTTCGATGAATTAACCGATACCAAGCCTCACGACGATGCAACAGTGTGGGAACAGCTGAAACAGACTGCCTGTTTCAGTTGGGGCAGTACAGATGTGCGTTACCGAAAACTGGATGTCCCCGACATCAGCCGGAAGAGTTCGCTCCGTCTGAAAGGCTGGCGGGGCGAAAGAGTGAATGCGCAGGCTGTGCTTTGGACAAAAGCAGACTTGGGCAAGGTCAGGATAGAGGTATCCGACCTGACAAACGGCAAGCACCGGATTCCGGCATCGGCGGTCAAGGCAGGCTTTGTCAGATATGTCATGACCGACGAATTGAATAAGGACGGCCAGGGCGGATGCGGTCATCGGCCCAATAAAGCAGACTGGGACTCGTCTCTGGTGGCCGATATGATTGATATCAACCTGGAACTTCCGGTCAAAGCACGTACCACACAACCCATCTGGATGAATGTCTGGATTCCGTCCGACAGTCAGCCGGGCATCTATCGTGGTAAGTTGTCAGTGTCGGGCGAAAAGTTGGCCAAGCAGTCTCTCATGGTCGAGATAAAGGTGAGCAACCGGGTGTTGCCGGCTCCTGCAGACTGGAAGATGTATGTCGACTTGTGGCAGAATCCTTATGCCGTAGCCCGTTACTATCAGGTTCCGTTGTGGAGTAAAGAGCATTTCGATGCCATGCGTCCCATTATGCGAATGTTGGCCGATGCCGGGCAGCGGACTATTACTGCCAGCATTATGCACAAGCCTTGGGCCGGTCAGACACAAGACCATTATGACAGTATGATATTCCGGATGAAGCAACTGGACGGAACCTGGAAGTTCGATTATACGGTATTCGACAAGTGGGTCGATTTCATGATGAATGAGGTAGGAATTGATGACCTGATAAGCTGCTACACAATGGTTCCCTGGGACTTGAAGTTCGATTATTATGACCAGGCTACTAATCGGGTGCTTTTCGTTGAGGCTAAGCCGGGCGACCGTGCATATGCAGACTATTGGGGAACCTTCCTGAAAGATTTTGCGCGCCATCTTAAGGCAAAGGGATGGTTTGGAAAGACGGCCATTTCGATGGACGAGCGTCCTTTGAAAGACATGCAGGAAGCTATTAAAGTAGTGAAGGCTGCCGATCCCGGCTTCAAGATAATGCTTGCCGGCAACTATCATGCAGAGATTCAGTCCGATCTTTATTACTTGTGCATTCCTTACGGACAGGTATTCCCTCAAGAAGTCAAAGCCGAGCGCGAGCGGAAAGGTCAAATCAGTACATATTATACTTGTTGCACGGAAGCTTTCCCAAATATCTTTACGTTTTCATCGCCGGCCGAGGCAGCCTGGACTGCCATTCATGCAGTTGCAGGAGGTTATGATGGCTATTTGCGATGGTCTACCATGAGCTGGCCGCTTGACCCGTTGCGCGATTCCCGTTTCCGTACTTGGGCAGCAGGCGATACATACTGTCTGTATCCGGGACCTCGCAGTAGCATACGTTTCGAACGTTTGGTCGAGGGCTTGCAGTGCTGTGAGAAAATCCTGTTATTACGCGAAGAGCTGACTCGCCGGAAGGCGACCCGTGCGCTGGACAAACTGAACAGGCTTGTCGGAAACTTCATGCCCGGTAACAGCACGGCCAAGACTGCTGCCGCAGTGGTGAACGAACTGAACGATTATGTGAATAGTCTCTGACGCTTGAAACGTTTTTCGGGGATAGCATCGTCTGAGAGTTTGGTTGCAAAAGACTATTGTGTTATTGCATCAGTCGTAACAAACCGGTACATGGGGAAATGCAGAGAATCGTACCGAAACAGGCAGATGGTTTACTTTATTCTTCCGCCCCGAAGCCAGTGTCGGGAATAATAGTCTTCTTTCAGACTGCTTACGATTACCCCACGACTGGTGCTGGCATGAATAAACTTGCCGTTTTTCAGATAGATGCCTACATGAGCCACTTTTTTGCGCGAGGTGCGACTGGTGAAAAATACAAGGTCGCCCTCGCGCAAATTGCGTCGTGACACTTTCCGGCTTTCTTCCAGTTGGCCGGAAGTGCTGCGTGGCAAACGTATGTGGTAGACTTTTTTATAGAGTTGTGCTACCAGTCCCGAACAGTCCGTTCCACGCTTGCTGGTGCCGCCGGCACGATAGGGGGTGCCTATCCATTCGGCGGCTTGTATGTACAGCTGGTGGTTGTCGGTCCGTTCGATGTCCATACCCAGTTTGAGGGAAGCGCGGGCCAGAGATTGATAGTTCAGTCGGGGAGCCGACGTGTGGCACGAACTCACTCCGATAGCCAGAAGCAGGAGGCAGAGGGCATGGACGATGGACTGTTTCATTGCAATTCGGTTTGGTTATCTTGCTTTTCTTCGTTTTGCTGGCTGGCTTCTTCTTCCAGTTCTTCTTCGACACGGACATTGAAGTAGTCTTCCAGTTCTTTTTCTGCTGAATTGTTTTCGTTGTGGATGTCGCGGATGATGACACCGTGTTCCAGCAAAGCGATGCGTGGGCAGATGTCGACCGTGTGGTTCAGGTTGTGGCTGGAGATGATGACCGTGGCCTGATGTTCGTCGCTATACTTTTTCAGCAGATGCTTGATGACAGCCTGCGAACTGGGGTCGAGGAAGTTGAACGGCTCGTCGAGTATCAGCAACTGGGGATAGTGCAGCATGGCAGAGATGATGCCTATTTTCTGCTTGTTTCCCATGGAGTAGTTGCGTATGAACTTCTTTTGTCCCAGCACCTCGTTGTTCATAAAGCGTTCGAATGGTTTCAGCCGTTCGTCTACCTCTTCCTTCTTCAGACCGTACATTTTGCCGATGAAGTAGAAGTATTCTTCAGGAGTCAGGTAGTCGATCAGGAAACCGTCGTCGATGTAGGCTCCGGTTATGCTTTTCCAGTCCTCGCTTCGGGCTACGTTGATATCATTGATGGTGACTTCGCCTTGGTCGGCTTGCAGCAGGTCGAGGATAAGGCGGAATAAAGTAGTTTTTCCGGCGCCGTTGTTACCTACGAGACCCAGCATTTCGCCCTTCCCGATGGTGTAATTGTCTATGTTGACGGCTATTTTTTCGCCGAACTTTTTCTGTAAATTGGTAATCTGAATCATAGTTTGTTTTTAAGCTGGATAGTTGATGATGGGGATATCCGAAGAACTGTTTTCTATGGGATAGCCCGGTTATTTCTGTCGGCTGTCGCGGAAGCCTTCCATGTTTTTATACCGCCGTTTCATGAAGCGGTTGTAGACGTTGCGCAGCCAGTATCTCGAAGTCAGTATAAAGGCGAGTCCGATGGCTATGAATATCCATGCGGTTGTTGTTTCGCCTGTCAGGAAGTGCAGCAGGAAATATAGCAGCAAGGGGACTATGAATACAGCCGACGAAATCAGGTTCTGCATGCCTGTACCGACGTTTCGCTGAGTCATCTTGTTGTTCATGTCTACTGTCCGGTTGTTGTATACAGCCATCTGGAACATACCGAAGTACACAAAGCCGGGGATGAAGAAAAACCATGAAATGGCGGTGAGCAGTGTTACTTTGCCCATAATGATGGCGGGAATGATCATAACCAGCGGAATAACCTGTCCAATGCTATAGATGGCGTATTTGGCTTGCAGAAGTGAGTAAATGCTTTCCTTGCGGCTCATAAGCCCGTCTATATAGTTTCCTTCGTAGCCCATAATGGTACTCAGGAACAGAATGCCGAATAATGCAAAGTTGTACATAACCAGAAAATCTTTCATTCCTCCCTGATAGGCATCTGTGAAGGCAATGAGAGCACTGAATACCAGTACCACGCCACCGGCCGAATAGAGTCCGCGCTTACAGATTTTGTTGCGTAGCAGCATCTTCAGTTCCAGCTTCATGTATTCGCCCACCTGGCCGTAACGTTCCAGGAAACGGTATTCCGATACATGTTTTACCTGCACAGTCGTATCTTCTACTTTATTGATTTCGCCGTAAATCATCTTTCCGATTACATAGCGGTCTAACAGATAGAACAGAGCAATGATGGCCAAAGTTACGGCAAACGTCAGCCAGTTACCCAAAATGAAACCTTCGCCCACATTGATGCAGAAGTCGAATAGCGGACTTTCATCGGGAATGAAGAAGGCTGCTCCCAATGCGCCATAAACCAAGACCGGGAGTAAAAACCACCAGAAGCGTTCTCCCATAAGCATACGGCAAAGCAGGAACCAGTAGTTGTTGAGCAGCATTAGTAGCCAGATACCTATCAGATAGGTTAAGACTCCTGTTACTCCGTAGAAGCGGGCAATGGTCAGAATGGCAAACGGGACAAAGAAAAAGAACCAGAACAGATTGAATGAATCCAGACCGGAACGTATCAGCAGGCAGTCGATGAGCCGGCTTCGCTTAATGGGGAGCAGCATGTAGGGTTTGACTTCCTGCGAAGGTGTTTTTTGAAAAGGCAGGCGGATAACGAAATCGAGTGCAAGGATAAAAAGCAGTCCGCCGTTCAGTAAATGATAGGCTTCCTGTGCCCCTTCACTGAAAGCAAAGGCAAACGTTATGCCCAAAAAGATGAGATAGCCGGCCCAGAATACTACCATCAGATAGATCCAGAATTTGGCGAAGCGGCTTTTCTCGTACATGGGATTGCGCTGATTGGCAAGTTTGCCGTGGCGTCGGAGTTCTAAGAAAAGGTTCATTGTTTTTTAATAGGCAGTTATATACGATTTTAGAAAGAAGAAGGTGTGTCGAAAACGGACAATATTTTGTTGTTTCGACACACCCTCGTATGTTTGTGCTTGATTATCTTTTCAGATTATTCAACTTTCGCAAGCTCAAGTTACAGTTGACGAGTAACAAGTTGACGAGTTGACAAGGCATTTCCAACCTTGTAGACTTGTTGACTGAAGCCTTGTCAACTACTAAGTTGAGCATTTGCGAAACTTAAATTAGATTATTACTTCTCAGGCACTGTCATCACAACTGTAATCTTGTTACCTTGGTTAACCAAGTCGGCAGCAAATTTCTGTACGTCTTTGACGGTGATGCTGTTTACAGCTTCTTCGTAACCCTGAGTGTAATCTACACCTGTATAGAAGTATTCGTCCAGATTGTTCAGCCAGTAGCCGTTTTCTTTCTGGTTGTCTTTGTACTTCTTCAGCATGTATTCTTTGATCTTCTGCAGATGCTCTTCAGTCGGACCTTCGGAAGCCATCTTCTTCATTTGTGCGTCGATGATACCGTTCAGGTGATCTTTCTTGGCAGGGTCTGTCTGATAAACGATTTGCAGCATGAATTTCTCATTCGGATGTTTAGACAGTTGTCCGTAGCTGCTTACACCGTATGTACCACCTTCTTTTTCGCGAACTTCTTCAGTATAAACCATGTCAAGAGCCTGAGTCAGGAAGCTCATCAGAAGATTGTCTTTCAGATCATATTTGCACTTGCCGGAATAAAGCATGAATACGGTAGCCATCGGGGTTTGTTGTTCTTTGGCGTAAGTATTTTCCAGCATACCTTTGGCTATATCCATGTGGTTGTCGCGGAAGGTTTCTTTGCGTCCGGTCGAAGGCAGTGCGCCCAGATATTGCTCGATCAGCGGTTTTACCTTTTCGATGTCAACGTTACCTACCAGGAAGAAACGGAAGTCGCTGGCATCGGCAAAACGGTCTTTGTACATCTCGATGATGCGATCGTAGTTGATCTGGTCTACCATTTCAGGCTTCATGCTGAAGTAGCGTGGGTGGTAACCGTACATCATCTTCTGGATAGTATCGTTGATGCTGCTCAACGGATTCGATTCAGCACTTTCCAGTTGGGCTTTGATGCGGCTTTTCAGTGATGCAAAGGCATCCATATCCTTGCGGGGAGCTGTGAAGCTCAGGTAAGTAAGCTGCATCATGGTTTCGAAATCTTTGGGCGAGCAGCTTCCGGTGATGCCTTCTGTATTGGCACCGACTGCGGCGTTGACAGATACTTTCTTGCCAGCCAACATCTTGGTCAGGTCTACTTTGCTGAAGTTGCCAAGTCCACCAGCTTGTATGACACTGTTCAGGTAACTCATTTCGAGTTTATCATTATCGGGGAAGAGGCTTGTACCGCCCAGGCTTACGCCCTTCATCTGGATTTCGTCAGCTTTGAAGTCTGTCTTCTTGATGTAGACTTTCACACCGTTCGACAGGGTCAGTTCTGTTGTTCCGTAAATGGCATTCGTGTTTTCCGATACGATTTTGCCACCTTTCGGAGCTTCTTTCATCAGCGGTTCGTTGGATACTTTGTCAACATAAGCTTCTACCTTGAGGTCTTTCATGCCTTTCAGCTGTGCGACAACCTCTTCTTTGGTAGGACAAACAATTCCTTCTTTTTCAGGAGCAGCAATGAATACTACCTGGTTGTTGTCGGGCAGCAGACCGCCTTGCTGGATTGCCTGGTTGATGGCCATTACCGGGATGTTCGGAGCAATCTGATTCATGGTCGTATATTCGAATTCGATGCCGGGGATCGGTTCTGCCATCAGGAAGTGGTTGATATATTCGTTGACGTAAGAATCGTTTTTGGTCTTCTCGCGTTCATTGTAAGCCGATTCCAGACGTTGCAGGTAGTTGGCACGTGCGCGTTCGTATTCGCTTTCGGTGAATCCGTAGCGGCGTACGCGTTCCAGTTCGGTCAATCCGGCTTTCAGGGCTTCGTTAATGCCTTCTGCCTTGCTGCTGATGCTTAAAGTAAAGGCATCTTTGGTCTGTGCAAGGAAGTAATTTCCATAATAGCATCCGGCATAGATGAACGGAGGATTGGCAGACTGACGCAATTCGTTCAAGCGGGAGTTGAGCATGCTGGTAGTCATGCTAAGCATGTATTGCTGCAGCAGGTAAGCCATGTTCCCTTTAATGGAGTCGGGTGTCGGGTCTTGCTTGAAGTAGATTTCGATAGTCGGGTCGTCAATTTCTTTATCCTTACCGATGTAAACCAAAGGTTCCTGGTTGTCGGCTACCGGATAATAAACACGTTTGGCCGGGTTGACGGGCTTCTTCACGTCAGCAAATACTGACTTGATTTTGGCTTCCATCTGGTCAACGTCTATGTCACCCACAATGATGATTCCCTGCAGGTCGGGACGATACCATTTGGCGTAATAGTCGCGGATAGCCTGATAGGGGAAGTTGTCAATGACATCAATGCTTCCGATAGGCATACAGTCTGCATATTTGTCTCCCGGGTACATAACTGCCTGGGCTTCGGTGTACAGACGCATGATGCCGCTGTTCCGGCTACGCCATTCTTCGTGAATGACGCCGCGCTCTTTATCGATTTCTTTGTCTGACAGCAGTACGGCGTTGCTCCAGTCATGCAGAATGAGCAAGCAGGAGTCTACTACGCTTTGATCATCAGTAGGCACATTGCTGATGCGATAAACAGTCTGGTCTACTGAAGTATAGGCATTGAGGTTCACACCAAACTTGATACCTTTGGTTTCGCACCACTGTACGATGCCCAGTCCTTTTTCATCGCCCGGGAAGTTCTTGGTTCCGTTGAAGGCCATGTGCTCCAGGAAGTGAGCCAGACCACGTTGTTGTGGTTCTTCAAGGATAGAACCTACTTTTTGAGCAATGTGGAATTCGACACGATGCTCGGGCAGGGCGTTGTGGCGGATGTAATAGGTCAGACCGTTGTCAAGATGTCCGATACGTACATCTTTATCTACCGGGATGGGAGGCATCTGCATCTGAGCCGATGCCAGTTGGAAACTGCCGCATAACATGATAACGGCAAATCCTAATTTACGAAATAGATGTTTCATTTCTTTTTGTAATTAAGTTGTTTTCTGACTTATCTGTCGGAAAGAAAAGCGATAAATCACACAGAAGCCTAAAAATATTTTGGAATTTAGTCTTCTGTTTCTTTAATGGCTTTCCTTATTCTTACTAATTTGGTGAGCAGTCCTTCCAGCAAGTCCAGCTTCAGCATGTTCGCACCGTCGCTCTTGGCTACAGCCGGATTCTCGTGTGTTTCGATGAACAGCCCGTCTACTCCTACTGCAATACCAGCTTTAGCCACTGTTTCAATAAGCTGAGGCATTCCTCCGGTTACTCCACTGGCTTGATTCGGCTGCTGTAAGGAGTGGGTAGCATCAAGGATTACTGGGAAGCCGAACGATTGCATTTCAGGAATACCCCGATAGTCTATTACCAAATCCTGATAGCCGAAGGTAGTACCGCGTTCGGTCAGCATGACGTGTTTATTGCCGGCTTCAATCACTTTTTCGGCGGCAAAACGCATGGCAAGCGGCGACAGGAATTGTCCTTTTTTGATGTTGATGGTCTTACCCGTCTTGGCTGCAGCTATCAGCAGGTCCGTTTGCCGGCAAAGGAAAGCAGGAATTTGCAGAATGTCAACGTATTCGGCTGCCATTTCTGCTTCGTCGGCTGCATGGATGTCTGTTACAGTCGGTACGCCGAACGTATCGTGTACTTTTTTGAGTATCTTCAGGGCTTTTTCGTCGCCGATTCCCATGAATGAGTCCAGACGCGAGCGGTTGGCTTTCCGATAAGAGCCTTTGAACACGTAAGGTATCTGTAACTTTTCGGTGATGCCCACAATGCGTTCTGCAATGCGCAAGGCCATTTCTTCTCCTTCAATTACACAAGGACCGGCAATCAGGAAAAAGTTGCCGGCAGGATTGTTTTTTAGTTCTATCATAATAAGTTCTAATATCTGTCTTTGTAATAAGACTTATTTAATTTGCTTTTTATTAGCTGAAATAGTATGGCTTACTGTCAATTGGGGATAATCAGCGTGATAGCTTCATGCAACACTCCGATATCCAACGGGAAGTGGCGGTCGAGAATTCGTCCGTCCAAATCGACAGAAGCGTTTTGAGCCCGCAATACTTTGACTTTCTGAGTCCGGTAGGGTCTGACTACTTTGTGGTTGAGGATTCGTCCCTGGATAAGCATCCACAATCCGGACCAAAGTTGCAGTAATTCCGGACGATAGATGACCGATACATCCAGCCATCCGTTATAAGGAACGGCACTGGGGGCTTGTCCATATCCCCATGCGCTGCCTATGCATACGGTCATGATGCGTCCGCGGATGTGCTCGCCGTTGATTTTCAGATGCATCCGATAGAGCTTGCGTTCGAATATGATGGAAAGCAAGGCCATGAAGTACGACAGGGCTTTTACTCCCCAGAAACGCTTACACTGGTCGGTGATTTTTACGATACGTGCTCCCAGTCCGATATTGATGGCATTCAGAAAATAGCGGGTCTGATGCTTTTCACCATCATAATAGTAGCAGGTACCGACGTCTATCTTGCGTCGTCTGCCTTCGATGAGGTAGTCCACGGCCTCTTTGTACTCGGAGCCGATGTCCCAATATTTGGCAAAGTCGTTCCCGATGCCATTGGGGATGATTCCGATGGCAATGTTTTCCTTGTCTTCTGCGTCGGAGTGCATAATGCCGTTGATGGCATCGTTCAGTGCGCCGTCTCCCCCTACGATGACAATGGTGCGGTAGCCGTTGTTTGCCAGTATGCCAGCCAGCCGTTCCACGGACCCGAATCCTTCGGATTGTACATAGTCGTAAGACACACCTTTACTGTCCATGTACTCTTTGATTTCTTTCCATCGTTTTTGGACTTTCCGTGTTCCGGCTTTGGGGTTATATATGATTCCCCATTTATTGGGTTCTACGCTCATGAGTCTCTTTTTTATTGTTCGATTAATTGGGTTACAAATGCTATTTTCTCTTCCATACTCCATTGGGCATTCATCCAGTGGATGGTAAATCCACGGCGTTCCATGCCTCTGAACCATGTCATCTGCCGTTTGGCAAACTGATGGATGGCTATTTCCAGGTCGTGGAACATCTGTTCGTAAGTCAGTTCTCCTATGACGTACAGAGTCAGGTATTTATATTCCAGACCATAATAAATGAGGTCCTCAGGTTTGATACCTTTCTTTATCAAGTCGCGTACTTCTTCCACCATTCCTTCTTCGAGCCGCTGTTGCAGGCGTCGTGTTATTTTTTCACGGCGCAGTTCGCGGTCAATGTCTATTCCCACAATCAGACTGTTCAGTTGCGGAAAAGCCCGTTCGTCTACTGGTGTATGTGCGTAATACTCTTCTATTTCGATGGCGCGTATGGCACGTTTGGCGGTGTCAACGTCGGTCGTATTGTGCAGGGTTTTATATTGTTTCAATATCTCGGTCAGTTCATCGAGCGATTTGCCGTTCAGCCGTGCGCGCAGTTCCGGGTTCTCAGGAACAGGGAGCAGGCGGTAACCTTTTAATACCGACTCCAGATACATGCCTGTACCTCCGCACATGATGGGCAATTTGCCTTTGAGCCTGACGGTTTCGTATGCTTTCAGAAAATCGCGTTGGTATTCGAATACGTTATATTTATATCCCGGCTCGGCTATGTCGATAAGGTGGTATGGGATCTGCTTGCCGTTTACGGTATAGTCGGCCAGATCTTTTCCGGTGCCAAGGTTCATTTCTTTGTAAATCTGGCGCGAATCGGCACTAATGATTTCCGTATCCAGTCTGCTGGCCAAAGCGGCTGCAAATTGGGTTTTTCCGGAAGCGGTCGGGCCTAAAATGGCTATTAAATCATAATCGGACATATTTGATTACATAGTTTAGGCTTCAAAGATAAGCAAAAGGACGTGAAATCTGTGTACTTGACTGTTAAAAAGGTGTTATGCGAAATATTTTCTTTGTGGTTCAAGGTCGAAATTCTGATGTGGATTACGGCTATGGGGTACTAACGTAACTTTGGTTATTGCCGGTTTGATTCGCTTGGAAAAGTGTGTGGGAATGATGATATTCGTTCCAAAAAGTGTAGCCAATTCTATTTATTCGCTTGAAAAAATGTAATGGGACGCTTGCCCAGATATGTTATGAACAGTCGGAAGGGGTTCGGATTAGTGGAAAGAGGCTTGTATAAAACACTTGTATTGCTCCTGAACAACACTTGTACGGCTCGCGTTCCACACTTGCACGGCTCGCGAGCGACACTTGTGTGCTAGAAATGTTTACTCGTGGTGGGTGAAACATCGCTTGTTGCCGGAATGTGGCAGACTGTGGTTTCACCCACCACTTGATTTTATTCTTTCCGAAATTGCTTTCACGCCTTCACGCACGGTTTAAGTATTGATATACAGTATGATATGGTGAATCTTCATCTTTCACAATTGTTGCATTGAGGTTTTCACCACATGATAACAGGATGGCTGTATAAACCGTCTGTTTTTTCCCAGTTAGGAAAAAATTTTTTTCTAACTAGGCAATTATTTTTTCCTAACTGGGGAAAAATAATTGCAAGACTGGCATCAGCTTTCACCTCTTTTGAGAAAATTCATTCTGTCCGTATTTTTTTTGCCATAACCAAGTCAGTTTCCCGTATATCTTTCACCACAGTCCATTCATACCTATCTGCTTAAGGTGAAACTTCAACCCCCAAAACTCAGCCAAACGAAATAATAAAAAATAAAATCCGCGTTTATCCGCTCCATCTGTGTCGTCCGCGTATCCATCTTTCACCGCAAACATTTCATTATTAAGATATTACGGTGAAACCTCATCCTGCAAGCTGGTGAAAAAAACACAGCTACTCTGCCGGTGACACCAGCCGTGAAACCTTGCTTTCACCGGAACACATTTGTAATGAATGCGTTACGGTGAAGTGAAAGCGTGAAGGCGCTTTCGGGGAAATAAAATCCAAAGTAGGGTGAAAGCATGAGTAATGTGGCCGTTGAACATGCTAAAGTCCCTCTTTGGCGGCGTAAAGTGCCTCTTTGGCAGGCTAAAGTGGCACTTTAGATGCCTTGCTGATAATCGGTGAACAGATTTTTGGGAAATTGATTTTTGTCGCATCGGAGTGGAAAAACAAAGATTTTTCCGTAAGTTTGCTGCATCAAATGGAAAATAAAATATGTTGGTTATAACAGGGAAAAAAGGGGAATGTGTGGTAGCAGGCAGTCGATGGTGTGCCGTATGGAGATTGGTATGCCTGGCATGTCTGCTTGCTGTTGCTTTACCAGTTTTCCCGGAAAAGCATTACGCTTTTACTCCGATAGGCGCTTCGCAAGGGTTATCGAGTAACAAGGTGAGAAACATTGCCCAGCTGCCCGACGGACGTATGATGATTATGACGGAAGGCCAACTGAACATTTACGATGGAACAAGCTTCAGCTATTTGCACTATGACCAAAGGCACTTTTGCCGTTTGTCCGAGTATTCGGGGTTTCACCATTCTTATATAGATGATAGCGGTTACGTCTGGATCAAGAATCAGTATACATTCATGGTGGTTGATATCGGGCGTGAACAGTTTGTGGAACGTCCGGACAGTTTGCTGGCACAGTGGGGAATAGATACTCCGGTGAAAGATCTGTTTATGGATAAGGAACAGACGTTGTGGCTGATAAACGGACGTGACGAGCTGCTTCGGCTTGGCAAAGACAAGCGGGAGCCATCAGTTTTCATGCGGAATGTTTCAGGAAGTGATGACCAGCTTTATGATTTGGGTGTGCTCGAAGGCAAGCTGTATCTGTTTTACCGTTCCGGTACGCTGGTCTGCCACGATCTTGCATCAGGGAAAGAACTTTATCGGCTCGAACAGCCCGAGGGGCTGCCGGCGGGGCACTATGGAAATACGTCGTATGTTGTGCAGGGTGAGCATTCTTTCTATCAGTTATGCAACGGATATTCGGGTGGAATAATGTTGAATTATGATGTCGACAAAAAGAACTGGGAAGTAGTGATGAGTACGGATGCCTGGTTCAACTATTTGTCTATTGACCGGGACAAAAGCATCTGGGTCAGTGGTCCGGAAGGTCTGATCAATATCTCGGTTGATTTGAAAAAGAAACAATATATCCCTACCTTAAAGCTGGTAGACGGACAGAAGATTGATACAGAGGTAAGTACCTTTTATAACGACCGTCAGGGAGGCATGTGGATAGGTACACTGAACCGCGGTCTGTTCTATTATCATCCGAACCGGTTCCGCTTTCAGAATATCGGCAAGGCTTTGTTTCCTCTGTCGGACGAGGAAGCAGTGGCTGTGAAGGGATTTGCTGAGACTGCTGCCGGGAAGATAATAGTCAGATCCAATGATCAGGATTATCTTTTTGTTCCCTCGCTTGGGGAATTGTCCGTTTGTCGGGAAAGACTTCCTTTTGCCGATGCAATACCGGACCTGAAGATACAGGAGACTGACGAAGCTATCCTTCAGACGGTCGTTGCAGGCCGCGATACGTTGGCCGGCATTACGCGTCACGGATGGTTTGTCAGTGACAGGCGAAGTGGGAAGACCGATTTCTATCCGTCTTGTCATCCTTGCCATGCGATAGCCGATGCCGGACAAGGATGTTTCTGGATAGGATTGGAAGACGGACTTATGTTGTGGGAGGCGGTTACGGGTCGGCAACGTATCTTTTATACGTCGGATGGTCTGGTGAACAACTCCGTACGTTCTGTTATCCGTACTTCCGATGGTGCGGTGTGGATTTCGACGGCTAACGGCATCAGCAGACTGACGGTTCAACGGACGGCCAATGACACGCTGTACACTTTTGTGAATTTCAATAGCTTTGATGGGGTTATAGCCAATGAGTTTTGTGAGCGTTCTGTCTTCGAGGCTTCGGACGGAACGTTGTACTGGGGTGGAATTGATGGCTTCAACCGTCTGAATCCTTCGTCCGTGGTAGAAGAACCGACAACTTATTTCCCTTTGTTCGTGGGTTTTAGCCTTTTTGGTGAGCGGATAGAGAGTGGCAAGGCATATCATGGAAATGTGATATTGGAGCGTCCGATGACGGTGACTCGTGATATTGTGTTGGAGCATGACCAGAATTTCTTTACCATAGAGTTTTCGGCCATGAACTATGCAAACCCTACACAGACCTATTACCGCTATCAGCTGGAGGGCATCGACAAGGCGGAACGCGAGATTCACTCGGCCGACGGCAAGGGATATGCGACGTACACTGATTTACCTTCCGGAGATTACGTCTTCAAGGTGCGTGCGGCAGGTAATGACAAGACTTGGACGGAGCATTATGCCCAGCTTCATATTCTGGTGAAAACTCCCTTTTGGCGTACCGGATATGCTATTACGATCTATGTGCTTCTGCTGGCAGGAAGTGTCTGTCTGCTTCTCATGGGGTATATCAAGCGCAAACGTCGTATTCTGGTACGCGAACAGAAAGAACGGTTGGACGAGATGAAGACTACATTTCTCCAAAACATCAATCAGGAACTGGAAGAGCCGATTAAAAAGATTGCTGTCCCGTTGGACTCCTTATTAAAACATACGGATGAGGGGAGGGATAAGATTCAGTTGCAAGTCATACAGCAGAATGTCTCCGAGTTGAAGTCTGTAGTGAGTCAGCTTTCCGAAGGTGTATTGTTGCCGCTTCCTGCCGATGAGAGTTCGTTGAAGCTGGAAGAACTGCTGGTTGATATGCGGCGGTTGCTGGAGCAGCAGGAAGTTCGGAAGGAGCAGTTGCGTACGGCATCGGAGGAGCAGGCCGACGAACAGACGCTGCTGACCGATGTTGACGAAGCGTTTATACGAAAGGCATTGCACTTTGTCGAATTGAACCTGAATAATCCGGAGTATTCCGTAGAAATATTGAGCCACGACATGGGAATGGATCGCACCGGATTGTATCGGAAGTTGGTGGCTGTGGTTGGAAAAACTCCGACAAACTTCATCCGTTCCGTTCGTTTGAAACGTGCCGCCCGATTGCTGGAACAGGGCTATACGGTGGCCGAAGTAACCGATAGCGTAGGTTTCAGTACATCGAGTTATTTCAGTAAGTGTTTTCAGGAAGAGTTTGGTGTGCGGCCTTCGCAGTACGTCAATAGCATAAGGAATAAGTAAATAAAGTGCCTTTTTCAACGAGAGTGTTGTTTGTTTCAACATTTGTATCCCCCTTCTACAGCTGTTTTTCACTAATTTTGCTCCAGTTGTTAAATCAATTACATCTATATCATGGAAAGAGTAAAATTAGGAATTGCCGGATTGCTTTTAGGTGTGTCCGGGTTGATGATGGCACAAAATGCCAATAGTGAGTGGCCCAAATTGAATATGCCCATTATTCAGACTAAATATACGGCCGATCCAGCACCGATTGTTTATAACGATACGATTTATCTTTACACAAGTCACGATGAAGACGATGCCGAGAACTTCAAGATGCAGAACTGGCTGCTCTATACTTCGACCGATATGGTGAATTGGCAGGATCGCGGACCGGTGGCATCCTTACGCGACTTTAACAAGTGGTATAAAGGAGACAATGGTGCTTGGGCTATCAGCGTGGTCAACCGTAACGGAAAGTGGTACATGTATTGCCCGATACACGGTCATGGCATCGGCGTGTTGGTGAGCGATTCTCCTTTCGGACCATTCAAGGATCCTATTGGAAAGCCTTTGGTTTGGCAAAGAGAGCATTGGGACGACATCGACCCGACTGTATTTATTGATGATGATGGCCAGGCTTATATGTATTGGGGAAATCCTAATCTCTATTGTGTAAAACTTAACGAGGATATGATTTCTTATTCGGGCGACATTGTGAAACTTCCGAAGATACAAGACTATCAGGAAGGTCCCTGGTTCTACAAACGCAACGGACATTATTACCTGGCTTTTGCTTCCACCTGCTGTCCCGAAGGTATTGGCTATGCCATGAGCGACAGTCCTACGGGTCCGTGGGAGTATAAGGGTCACATCATGGATCATACGCCTCGCACTCGTGGCAATCATCCCGGTATTATCGACTACAAGGGCAAATCCTATTGCTTTGGCCAGAACTACGACATCTTCCGTTTCCAGACCAGCCGTCATGCCGAGCGTCGTTCGGTGTCGGCAGCCGAAATGGAATATAATGCCGATGGAACAATCAAGGAGCTGCCTTATTTCCAGGATTGTAAGCTGGAGCAGATAGAAAACTTCAATCCTTATCGGAAGGTTGAGGCTGAAACCATGGCATGGGGATATGGCCTGAAAACTACTCAAAAGAATCCTTGGGCACGCGATCGTTGGAATCAGTTAGTGACCGACATTGATGAAGGCGAATATCTGATGGTGAAAGGCGTTGATTTCAAGAAAGGGGCTTCTTCGTTTAAGGTTTCAGCTTCCTGCCATCTTTACGGCGGCTTTATGGAAATACGTCTTGACTCCAAGGAAGGTACTTGCATCGGTACTGTAAAGATTGACCATACCAAGGGCGAATTGCGCGAATTCGAGACTAAGCTGAAGAGTGTGCAAGGCGTACACGACCTGTATTTCGTATTCAAAGGTTCACCCATGCAGAAAGGTAACCTCTTTATGTTGGATTGGTGGGAAATTAAGTAATATATAAATAAGGTAAAAATATGAAGCGAAACATTGCAACAATGGCTTTCTGTCTGTGTGTAGCCTGGAGCTGGGCGCAAACTTATCAGCAGACAGAAAACGGAATCAAGACTTCCATTCCCGGCAAGCAGGTGGATGTGGAAGTACAGTGGTTCAATCCCAACAGCTTGCGGGTGTTGAAGACTCCGCAGGGTAAGACAGTAGAAAAGAAGAGTCTTTCGGTGATTGCTCTTCCAGAGAAGTCGGACGTAAAAGTGTCTACATCGGGCAATGGCGAGATTGTTATGAAGAGTCCCGTGCTGGTGGTGACACTTGATACGAAGACGGGTGTATTGTCGTATGCAAAGGCAGACGGTAGCCTGTTGCTGAAGGAGCAGGAGAACAACAAGGCTTTTACTCCCTTCAACGATGCCGGAAAGTCCACTTACTCCGTGTATCAGGGCTTTACGGTAGATAAAGAAGAAGGCCTCTACGGTCTCGGACAGTTGCAGAACGGTCAGATGATGCAACGCAATATGACCAAAGTACTGGTACAGGGCAATGTGGAAGATGTATCTCCCATTTTCCAGTCGACCAAAGGCTATGGCGTATTTTGGGACAATTATTCAGCTACTACCTATACCGATAACGAAAAGGAAACTTCTTTCCGTTCGGAAGTAGGCGAATGCATTGATTACTATTTCATGTACGGCGGTTCGGCCGACGGTGTTATTGCACAGGTACGTGCGCTGACAGGCGAAGTGCCCATGATGCCGTTGTGGAGCTACGGTTTCATGCAGAGCAAGGAACGCTATAAAAGCCAGGAAGAAACAGTAGGAGTAGTAAAGAAGTACCGCGAACTGGGCATTCCTTTGGACTGTATTATTCAGGACTGGCAATATTGGGGACACAATTATCTGTGGAACGCCATGGACTTCCAGAATCCGACTTTCAGCCGTCCGAAGCAGATGATTGACGATGTACATGCGCTGAATGCACACATGATGATTTCTATCTGGTCTTCTTTCGGACCGGCCACGAAACCTTACCGTGCATTGGATAAGGAAGGCTTGTTGTTCGACATTGAGACATGGCCGCAATCCGGAGTAGAAGGCTGGCCGCCCAATCCAGAATATCCGTCGGGCGTACGTGTATACGATGCTTACAGTCCGAAGGCTCGCGATATTTATTGGGATCATCTGAACAAAGGTATCTTCCAGTTGGGTATGGATGGCTGGTGGATGGATTCTACTGAACCTGACCACTTCAACCATAAGGACAGCGACTTTGACCGTCAGACTTATCTGGGCTCTTACCGCAGTGTGCGCAATGCCTATCCGTTGATGACGGTAGGTGGTGTTTCTGATCACCAACGCGAAGTAACCAAAGACAAACGTGTGATTATCCTGACCCGTTCGGGCTTCTTGGGACAACAGCGTTATGGTTCTAATGTATGGTCGGGCGATGTTCAGTCGTCGTGGGATATGTTCCGCCGTCAGGTGACTGCCGGACTGAACTTCTCGCTGACTGGTATGCCGCACTGGAATTCCGACTTGGGTGGCTTCTTTGCCGGTTCGTACAATGCAAGTTTTGGCGACAACAGTGCTACAAAGAATCCTATGTATCAGGAATTGTATGTCCGTTGGGTACAGTTCGGAGCTTTCTGTCCGATGATGCGTAGCCATGGTGCCGACGTGTCTCGTGAGTTTTACTGGTATGGCAAGGCCGGCGAGCCGGTTTACGATGCGTTGGTCGATGCCGTGAAACTGCGTTATTCGCTGTTGCCCTATCTGTATTCTACAGCATGGGAAGTCAGCCATCGTCAGTCAACTTTCATGCGTGCGCTCTTCATGGACTTCCTGAACGACAAGAAGACATGGAACATCGGCAATGAATATATGTTTGGTAAGTCGCTGCTGGTAGCACCGGTTCTGCATGCCCAGTACACTCCCGAACAGAAGCAGAAACAGCTGAAAGAGAATGAAGGCTGGGGACAAGGAAACAAAGGTAAGGGAACTCCCGTCCTGAATGCCGACTTTACTCAATCCAAGGATATGGAGGTTTACTTGCCTGACGGATGCGGATGGTACGATTACTGGACCAACGACTTCTCGGAAGGTGGCCAGAACCTGAAAATTAAGACGACTCTTGGCCGTATTCCTCTCTTTGTACGTGCCGGAAGCATTGTTCCTATAGGTCCTGATGTGCAATATACTGGCGAGAAGAAATGGGATAATCTGGTAGTACGCGTCTATCCGGGTGCTAATGGTGATTTTGTTCTTTACGAAGACGAAGGCGACAATTACAATTACGAGTCGGGTGCTTATACCGAGATTCCTATGACTTGGAACGATGCCAAACGCACCTTGACCATTGGTGCACGCAAGGGTGCTTACGAAGGAATGTTGGCTGAGCGCAAGTTTACGGTTCGCACTCCAGACGGAAAAGAAAAGGTAGTTGATTATAAGGGTAAGAAGGTGACGGTAAAGTTCTGATGCCTGTTACTTTCTAAAAGTTAGTTGTTTGACAGGAGGAATGTGAACTGGGCAAGCCGGAAGAAAACGTGGTTTGTCTGGTTTGCATTCCTTTTTTATTTGGGATTTTGCTCTGCGCTCACTTTTCATATCTTTAGATAACCGTAGGATACGGTTCGGCATAGCCAAATTTGAAAACTTTGGTTTTCATTTGTCTCTGTGCTCACCTTTCACTATCTTTAGATAAGATAGGATGCGGTTCGGCATAGACAAATTTGAAAACTTTGGTTTTCATTTGTCTCTACACTCACCTTTCACTATCTTTGCGGGGTCAAGCGATATAAATTAAGAAAAGAAAATGAAGAGATTCCTCTATTTGTTTGCATGGGTTGCGATTGGCTTACTGGCCGCTTGTTCGTCTTCCAAGAAAGACAAGGCCGACGATTTACAGGTACTTACCCAAGATAGTCTGGACGCAAAAGGGCCGCAGCGCATGCAAGTGTCCGATATAAAGACTCCGATTGATTATCGGGGGAAGAAGTACGTTTCGGTCGTCAAGCGTCAGCCCGACGAAAGCCTTCCGCTGGTTGTCAACGAGCAGGGCGAGAAGTTTGTAGACAATCGTATCAGGCTGCGCCTTACTTGTGGCGAACGCACGGTGCTCGACAAGGAATTTACCAAAGAGACCTTTGCCTCGCTGGTCGATGCAAAGTTCCTGAAGAACTCCATTCTCGAAGGGCTGGTGTTCGATCAGACTACTTCTCAGGGGTTCATTTATGCAGCCAGTGTCTGCTATCCGCAAACCGATCTTTATATTCCTTTGAGGATTACGGTAACCCCCGACGGGAAGGTGTCGATGGTACAGGAGGAACTGTTGGAGGATTTGTATCAGGATGAAGATGCACAGTAATTCCTAAAAGATTCCAGAATTGTGAATTTCCTTTGTGGCCATGAAAATACTGATTGTTGAAGACGAACAGGACTTGCGCGAAACCATCCGCGCCTCGCTCCTGAAAGAAAAGTTTGTCGTAGAGACTGCTGCCGACTACTACTCGGCACTCGACAAAATCAATGATTACGACTACGACTGCATCCTGCTGGACATTATGCTGCCCGGCGGTAGCGGCCTTGACCTGCTTCGCGAGCTGAAACGCCTGCGTCGCAGCGACAGTGTACTTATTATCTCGGCCAAGGATTCGCTCGACGACAAGGTAGACGGGCTGGAGCTGGGAGCTGACGACTATCTGACCAAACCTTTCCATCTGGCCGAACTGAACGCGCGCATCAAGTCGCTGATACGCCGACGGCAGAACAACGGTGACACCAGTGTGTCGATAGGCAATCTGTTGCTCTATCCCGACAAGCGTCAGGCTACGGTCGAAGGTGTTGCCCTGCAGCTGAACCGGAAAGAATTCGATTTGCTCTACTACTTTGTGGTCAATCCCAACCGTGTCATCAACAAGATGAGCCTGGCCGAATCGGTGTGGGGCGACAATATCGACCAGGCCGACTCGCTGGACTTTATCTATTCGCAGGTGAAGAACCTGCGCAAGAAGCTGAAACAGGCCGGTGCCACGGTGGAACTGAAAGCCGTTTACGGCTTCGGATATAAACTGTCGGAAGTATGAAGCTGCTGCACTATACCTATCGCAAGCTGTCGCTCTGGTTGCTGGGGCTGATGGCTGTGTGGGGTGTGTTGTTCTACTATACCATTATTTATGAGGTGATGGACGAGACCGACGACACGTTGGAGAACTATGCCCAGATTATCATCAACAATGCCCTGTACGACCCTTCCACGCTTCAGACCGAAGGCGACAATCTGATGTCTTTCTACTACTTTCGTCCCATCTCGGTGGAGGAAGGTGAGCACTATCGCGACATGTTCTACGATTCGTTTGTCTATGTGGAAAGCGAGAACGAGGACGAACCTGTGCGCGTCTACCGTACTGCTTTCCGAATGCCCGACGGACAGTTCTATGAACTGGAACTGATGATTTCGACCCTCGAACGCGACGACATGGTCAATGCCATGCTGTGGTATCTGCTGGCGTTGTTTGCCCTCTTCCTGTGCTGCACTACGATTGGTACCCGCCTCATCCTGCAGAAAATATTCAAACCGATGAACCGCCTGATGGAATGGTTGCAACGTCTGCAACCCGGTGGTGAGGTTCCTCCGCTGGAGAACGAGACCGGCATACGCGAGTTCCGCCTGTTGGGCAATGCTGCTTTCGACATGGCTTCGCGCAGTCATAAGGCTTACGAGGAACAGAAACAGTTCATCGAAAATGCGTCGCACGAACTGCAGACGCCGTTGGCCATTGCCCGCGGCAAGCTGGAACTGCTGGCCGAAAGTGAAGGCATGAGCGAAGAACAGCTGAAGGAACTCGACGCGATTTACTCAACACTGGGGCGTGCCGTGAAGTTGAACAAGGCATTGCTGCTACTGTCGCGCATCGAGAACGGCCAGTATGCCGAGACGGAAGACGTGTCGGTAGACGACCTTCTGGACGAGTTGCTTCCCGACCTGATGGACATCTACGAGCATAAGCAGATTGTGTTGGAGCGGGTGAAAGGGGAGAGTCCTTTCATCGTCCGCTGTAATGCCTCGCTGGCACATATTCTGGTGAGCAATCTGGTGAAGAACGCACTGCTGCACAACGTAGACGGTGGTCGGCTGGTGGTCGAAACGACGCCTTCGTCACTTGTAATAAAGAACACTGGTACAGCCCCATTGAATGCCGATACTTTATTCCGCCGCTTTGCTCACAGCGTGGATCGCAAGAAGGAGTCGAACGGATTGGGCCTTGCCATCAGTCAGGCCATTGCTTCGAACAGTTCGCTTCGGCTGACGTATCGTTGGGAAGAAGGCTTGCATGTCTTTTCGTTGGTTAAATAGTGTAAAAGGACAGAAAGTGTTCTGTTTTTCCCAATTCTTTCCTAAATCGTATACTTTCTTTGCAGTATCAAAATTAGTAAAACAAGTATTTAACCCTACATTAAAAAACAAAGCGTATGAAAAAGATTTTTGCATTCTTAGTGATGGCTCTTCTGACAATCCAATTCTCTGTAGCCAGTGACGTGATAACCATGAACCCGAAGGATCTTCCGGCTGCGGCCCAGACTTTCATCAAACAGTATTTCGGCGACAGAAAAGTTTCGTATATTAAAGTGGAAAGCGAGCTGTTTTCGAAGACTTATGAAGTAGTGATGACCGACCGTACCAAGATCGAATTCGACGGTAAGGGCAGTTGGGAAGAAGTAGACTGCAAACGGGGTGTTTTGCCGGAAGCGTTGGTTCCTTCGTATGCCAAGACGTTTATCGGAACACAGTATCCGGGCGTAACCTGCAATAAGATTGAACGCGACCGCGGCGAAGTGGAAGTGGGATTGAGCAACGGACTTTCTCTGAAATTCAACAAGAAAGGTCAGCTGATCGATATTGACGACTGATGGTAATACCGGCCATCGATGTGTGAGGGTGTGTCTCTTAATTTGACACACCCTTTTTGTTATATTGTCTGTCGGCAAGCCTTTGTTTCGCCAAGCTTACGGGTTGCGGTTACTGCATACACGTTGCACTGTCGCTGCATACAGGTTGCACAGTTACTGCACGCAGGTTGCAGCGTTACTGCACACAGGTTGCAGCGTTACTGCATCCTTGTTTGCAGTGCGACTGTACACGGCTTTGCAGTGTCACTGCATCCCCGTTTGCAGTGAAGCTGCAAGCAGGATGCAGTAAGTTGTACACTGGTTGTTGTCGGCGACAAGTCTTATTTCTGGCAGGCGGACTCCCGTTGGGAAGGGGCCGAACTACCTGTCTGTCGTGGGTTTACATCGGACGGTAATCCTTGGCCAGTCCGCCTTCGCTGGTTTCCTTGTAGAGTGAAGGCAGGTCGTTGCCCGTTTGCTTCATTACGTCGACTACCTTGTCGAACGAAACGCGGTGCATACCGTCGGTGAACGACGAGTAGAGATTGGCATCCAACGCACGGGCGGCGGCATAGGCATTGCGCTCGATGCAAGGAATCTGAACCAGTCCGCACACGGGGTCGCACGTCATGCCCAGGTGGTGTTCCAGTCCCATTTCGGCAGCATACTCTATTTGGGCGGGGCTTCCTCCGAACAGTTGGTTGGCGGCTGCCGATGCCATCGAGCAGGCGGTTCCTACTTCGGCCTGGCATCCGGCTTCGGCACCCGAGATGGAGGCATTCTGTTTCACAATGTTGCCGATGAGGCCGGCTGTGGCCAACGCGCGCAGGATGCGGATGTCGCTGAACTCGCGGCTCTTCTGCAAGTGGTAGAGCACAGCGGGTACCACACCGCACGAGCCGCAGGTGGGAGCCGTTACGATGGTGCCTCCGGCAGCGTTCTCTTCGCTTACGGCAAGGGCATAGGCAAATACCAGTCCGCGCGACTGTAGTGATGCCTTATATCCGCTGGCCCGAATGAAGTAGGTTGAGGCTTTGCGGCGCAGGTTCAGCGGACCGGGCAGTACGCCTTCGTTGTCCAGTCCGCGGCGGATGGCATCTTTCATCGTAGTCCATACCTCGGCCAGGTAGTCCCAGATGTCGCTTTCCTCGCATTCTTTTACGTATTCCCAGTAGCTTTTTCCGGTACGTTCGCACCAGTGCAGTATCTCGGTCAGGTGGTTCATTTCGTAGACGTCGGGAGTATTGACCGATGTACTGCCGTCTTTCTCTTCGGCCAGTGCACCTCCGCCTACGCTGAACACCGTCCACGAGTCGGTCTCTTTGCCTTCAGCATCCACCGATACGAACTTCATTCCGTTGGGGTGGAAGGGGAGGAATACTTTCGGTTCCCAGATAATTTCTACCGGTGCGGCCGGTTGCAGAGTTTCGGTGATGGCCACGTTGGTCATGTGTCCTTTTCCCGTTGCGGCCAAGCTGCCGTACAGGGTCACCTTGAACGCAGCGGCTTCGGGATGCCGTTGCAGAAAGATTTCGGCGGCCTTGCGCGGTCCCATGGTGTGACTGCTCGACGGGCCTGTTCCGATGCGATAGAGTTCTTTGATCGATTTCATAAGTATATGTTAGGGTTACGTTTGTTCTATATATATATGTATTACAGGTCTACTACTGTGATGCCGGCTCCGCCAAACTGTACGTGCTCGTCCTGAAAGTGACGGACACCAGGTACGGTTTGCAGGTACTGGCGTATTAGGGTGCGCAGGATGCCTGTGCCCGTGCCGTGCAGGATACGTACGCGCGAGACACCTACCAGTATGGCATCGTCGATGAAATAGGTGACGGCCTGCAAGGCTTCGTCGCCCCTCATGCCGCGCACGTCGATGTCTTGCTTGAAGTGCAGTTTCTTTTCGTACATGCTGTCCTGCGTCTGGCTGCTGATGAAGGTGCTTTTGGTCGACACGTCGGCCTGACGCGGCTGGGCGTTGGTCCGCTCCAGGCGGTCTATGCGTACGGTAGTCTTGATGCTGCCAAAAGCCACAGTGGCATTCTTGCCATTTACTTCCATCACTTCGCCTACGGTGGTCTGACCTTTTATCCTGACGGCTGCTCCCGGTACGATGGCTGCCAGACGTTCGGCTTCCAGACGTGCCTGGCGTGCAGCCTGCTCTTCCGCCGACAAAGTGGCGGCGTTGGATGCGCGGTTCTTCTTTTCCTTTTTCCGGTTCTGCTTTTCCTTCAGCTTTTCCATCTTGCGGGCAATCTTTTCTTCCTGCTCCTTGTTGGCCAGTGCTTCCAGCGACTCCTTGAAGTCGGTCAGTTCCTGCCGCGCCTGACGGGTCTTTTCTTTTTCGGCCTGTGTCTCCTTGATGGTACGTATGGTGTTCTCGATGCGGGCGTTGGCTTCCTGCATCAGTTGTTCGGCTTCTTCCTTGGCTTTGCGCAGAATCTCTTTGCGCGACTTCTGCAACTCTTCCATCTCGGCCTGATAGCGGGCGATGGTTTCTTCCATCTGCTTTTCGCGCTGGCGGATGTTCTGTCGCTTGGTTTCCCAATAACGTTTGTCGCGCACAATGTCTTGCAGGTATTTGTCGCTCTGGATGTACTCGCTGCCCACTATCTCCGAGGCGTCGGCAATGACGTCTTCCGGCAGACCTATCTTTCGGGCTATCTCGACTGCGAACGAACTGCCCGGGTTGCCTATCTGCAACTGGAAGAGGGCCTGCATCAGATGGCGGTCGTACAGCATGGCACCGTTCACCACTCCTTCGTGGTTTTCGGCAAAGTGCTTCAGGTTCTGGTAGTGGGTGGTGATGACGCCGAACGTCTTTTTCAGGTTGAAACGCTTCAGTACGGCTTCGGCGATGGCGCCGCCTATCTGCGGTTCGGTGCCTCCGCCAAACTCGTCAATCAGGATGAGGCTGCGCTCGTTGCAGTTCTTCATCATGATTTTCATGTTGGTCAGGTGCGAAGAATAAGTACTTAAGTCGTCCTCAATGGATTGCTCGTCGCCAATGTCGATGAATATGCTGCCGAAGATGCCGGCATGGCTGCGTTCGTGCATCGGGATAAGTAGTCCGCATTGCAGCATGTATTGCAGCAGGCCCACCGTCTTCAGGCAGACTGACTTTCCGCCCGCGTTGGGGCCGGAGATGATGAGGATGCGCCGTTGCTGGTCCAGTTCGATATCGAGTGGCACCACTTTCTTGCCGTGCTTGGCCAGCGACAGTTGCAGCAGCGGATGCACAGCCATGGTCCAGTCTATGATCTGTTTATTTTCGAGTGCCGGCTTCAGTGCCGCTGTCTGTTCGGCAAACAGGGCTTTGGCACGGATAAAGTCGATCTCGGCCAGGAACTCGTAGGACAGTAGTACGTCGGGTATCGAGGGCCGTAACTGGTTGGAGAACTCCGTCAGTATGCGGATAATTTCGCGCCGTTCTTCGCCTTCCAGTTCACGGATGCGGTTGTTGGCTTCTACTACTTCGGCCGGTTCGATGAATACCGTCTTTCCGCTGGCCGATTCGTCGTGTACTATACCTTTTATCTTTCGTTTCAGAGCAGGTACAACGGGAATTACCAGTCGTCCGTCGCGCATGGTGGGCGTGACATCCTTATCAATGATGCCCTCCGACTGCGCATTGCGCAAGATGCTGTTCAGCGACCGCGAGATGCTTCCCATGGTGCTGGCCAGTTCGCGCCGGATGCGTGCCAATTCGGTAGAAGCATTGTCCTTTATCTTGCCGTAGGGCGACAGAATTCCATTGATTTTCGCTATCAGCTGTGGGAATACGGTAATGTCACCTGCCAGTCTGCTCAGGCAAGGGTAGGGGGAGGCTTCTTCTTCATCCTCGTTCTTCACTTGCAGAAAGCGTACGATGTCCCGGATGGTTTCCAACGAGCGGCGCAGGTCGAACAATTCCTGTTCGTCCAAGTACATGCCTTCTACGCGAATACGTTTCAGTGACGGCCGTACATCGAAAAAATATTGTGCGGGAAAGTTGTCTTCTTCCTGGAGGATGCGGACAAATTCGCTGACCTGGTCCAGTTTTTCCTTTACCTCATTAAAACGGTCGGAAAACTCCATGTCTGTGACTCTCTCTTCTCCCAGCGTGCTTAAACACTTCTCTTTCAGCAGCTGGCGTATCTGGTCGAAACCTATTTTCTGTTCAAAATTCTGTGGGTATATCATTGGCTTAGCCTAATTTGGAGACAAAAATACGATTTATTCATGAAAAAAAGCTCAAAAAGTTTGCAGATTTAAAAAATATCCGTACCTTTGCAGCGCTTTAAGAGAGAAGCAAACAACAAAATAGTATTGGAGAGGTGGCAGAGTGGTCGATTGCGGCGGTCTTGAAAACCGTTGTGCTGCGAGGCACCCGGGGTTCGAATCCCTGTCTCTCCGCAACAAACGCTGAAAATCAGCAAATTGCAAAACAAACACCCAGTTTTACACCCAAGAATGTAAAGTCGGGTGTTTTTGTTTTATTTAAGATAATACAACCACTACATAATAAAAGAGTAGCGATATTAAAAGAATCCGATGAGAAAAGACTAATATTTATCTATCCATTCAGTTTGATTTTTCAGGACTTTACATCGTCCTGAAAGTATTTGTTATTGTATTCCAACGTCAGGAGTGGATTATAATACAAGTTTTTTGTGTGGATAGAATTTCGTTTTGCTTAATGTACGAAAGTACTTATCTATAAACGCATGAAATATTAGCACAATGAATCATTGGAAATCAACTTTGGCCGTGATAGGAATAGGCCAACTCATATCTATTTTAACAAGTACGATTGTTGGCTTCTCCATTATTTTTTGGATTAGCAACGAATTTAAATCCCCGACAGCTTTATCTCTGGCTATTTTAGCTGGATTTTTACCACAATTTGTATTAGGCTTGTTTGCCGGGGTCTATGTTGACAGATGGAATCGAAAGAAAACGATGTTTTATTCGGACTTGTTCATCGCGTTCTGTACCCTATGTCTTTTTATTGTGATAACCAAGGGTTATAAAGACCTTTCTTTTTTTTATCTATTGACTGCTTGTCGTTCAATAGGCAGTACGTTTCATGCACCTGCTTTACAGGCAAGCATCCCTCTACTGGTTCCCAAGCACCATCTTGTCAGGGTATCAGGTTTGTACCATTCCATTCAATCCTTCAGTGAGGTGATAGCTCCCGTTGTAGGGGCAAGCCTCGTTGTTTGGCTTCCCATACAGTATATTCTGCTCATAGATGTGATCGGAGCTGTTGCTGCTTGTCTGACCTTACTTTGTGTCCAGATTCCTTCTCTTCAAAAAACGAAAGTTCTTCCAGATTTCAAAAAAGAACTGACGGAATGTTGGCATACCTTGCGGCGTACAATGGGCATTTTGCCTTTATTCGTATGCTTTACGCTGGTGACTTTTGTCCTTATGCCTGTTTTTACGTTATTTCCTTTTATGACGCTTCTGCATTTCAACGGAAACATTTTGCAAATGGGAGTTGTGGAAATGGGTTGGGGCTCAGGGGCATTGTTGGGCGGTTTAGTACTTGCCTGTAAGGCTTTGAAAAGCAAGCAAACATTAGTGATGCATACGGCTTATGTGATATTGGGATTGTATCTGATTAGCGCCAGTTATTTACCATCAAGCGCATTTATAGGTTTTGTTTGCCTAACATTTACAGGAGGCATAGCCTATTCCATTTACCATGCGCTTTTCATCGCTATTATTCAGCAGAACTTGGCTTCGGACATGCTTGGACGGACTTTTTCTCTCATCTTTAGTTTGAGTACCTTTCCATCAATGCTGGGTATCGTAGCTTCAGGATATTGGGTGGAAGCATGGGGTATCACATCCGTCTTTATGATCAGCGGATGGGTTATCTTTCTGATTGGAGTGGGTGCAAATTTTATTTCTTCAATCAAGCAGTTGGATAATTACGCATAGTATTATTTATTAAAGAATTATTATATGACAAAGAAAGAACACACTACGATTACAGAGTTATTTCAAGTTTTGGACTTGTTGGAAAGCCTGGACATGCAGTTTTGGTTGGATGGAGGCTGGGGAGTGGATGTCTTGTACGGACAGCAAACCCGCTTGCATAGAGATATTGACATTGATTTTGATGCCAATTATACAGACCAACTCCTTGATCTTTTGCAGGAGAGAGGATATCAAATTGAAACAAATTGGTTGCCCACCCGTATGGAACTGTATAGCAAAGAATTAGGCTATATTGATATCCATCCTTTTGTCTTGAATGCGGACGGCACTTCCAAACAAGCCGACTTGGATGGAGGCTGGTATGAATTTCAACCGGACTATTTTGGAACAGCAGTCTTTGAAGGCAGAAGCATCCCTTGCATTTCTGCAAAAGGGCAACAAGTATTCCATTCGGGCTACGATTTAAGAGAGAAGGATATTCACGATTTATCTATAATTAAACAATGTATAACAACAATGAGCCTAACAATTAGATAAGAACAAGAAAATGACAGAAAAACAAATTGTCTGGTATATCTTACTTACAGAAGTAAAGATAGACAGTGACACCCAGTCT
The DNA here is from genome assembly GCF_030518095.1 of Bacteroides sp. ET489. Taxonomy (NCBI): domain Bacteria; kingdom Pseudomonadati; phylum Bacteroidota; class Bacteroidia; order Bacteroidales; family Bacteroidaceae; genus Bacteroides; species Bacteroides sp. ET489. The sequence goes on along the minus strand of NZ_JAULLJ010000017.1, from coordinate 11,984 downwards.
GTCACATCCCTGAGTGTAGCTCCATTGGCAGTCTTGCCGGAATTCCAGCGTAAGGGAATTGGGGGGGATGTTGATTCAGTAAGCCCATCAGAGGGCAGCACTTTTGGGTTACGGCACAGCAGTCGTATTGGGGCATAAAGAGTATTATCCTCGATTTGGCTATCGCAAGGCTATCGATTTAGGAATTGAATTTCCTTTCGAAGTCTCTCATGAATATTGCATGGTGGCTGAATTAATACCTGGAGCTACTGAGAATGTGAAAGGTATGGTTTGTTATCCAACTGACTTTAAATAGTTTAACAAGTAAAATTCATTATATAACTCGGACTGGGTATTTCAATTTCCCAGTCCGTATTCTGATAGTACTTATTCAATTGGAAGATTGTGTTGCTTCAAGAATGAAAGTTTATCCCAATACCCTCTTTGAAAGACGATTTTGTTATCTTTTACATGAAAAAATCCGCATCCACGAAGTCCAAGAGAGTCTTTCCATTCCATGATAGCCCATTCGCCATCTTCAAAAATATTTTCCACCATACAAACCATTTTAGCAGTGGCAAATTCATTCACAAACATTTTGTAGATTGATTCTTTACCTATTATTGGTTCGTTTGCGACTTGATGATTTACTGCATTAGTAGCATACAGCTCTGCTATATGATAAGCATCTGCTTTGTTAAAGCAATCTATCCATTTTTCCAAAACTTCTTTAGGCTTCATTTTTTATAAATTCTTAGGATTTTGATTCTGTAATAAAAACAATCTGTTTGGATGCATAGATACTTGATTTTATTAATAATAGGCTATTCTATATTCTAAATCCTCTGGATTTTTGCTCTCTCTGCACCGAGTTACGTAGATTCTGCTGTAACTTTTCCCATTGTTCCTTAAACCATTGTACTATGGGTTGTCGGTTTATGGTCAGCATAAGCTTACCACTATCCATCGGATGTTTCTCAACCCTAAAAATATCATTCTTGATGTCAAATTTCCACCTGTGTTCTTCGGAATAAATTTTGCCACTACATTGTATGGATTCTTTCTTTGTCAAGAGGTTTTCTATCATGTCTTTGGTAAACCCGATAACAGCGCATAATTTTTCCATTCTCAACATCTCTTTGAACATGGGAAACCATTTGTGGGCTTTTTCAAGCAAGGTGCTCAATCGTGATATTTCCTTGTCTTTGGCTTCAAGTTCTTGATTATGTATTCTTTGAAGATTACGAATTTGTCTGCTATGCTGTTCCTGTATTTGTTGTATCTGAATTTTTAATTCATCAGTAGCTTTGTCCCGTTTGGTAATTTCCTGATGTAGCTGCTCGATGTGATGTTCCAGTTCTTTCAGCTTACCGCTTCCGAAAAGAGAACCTACACCGCTTGCTATGGCGGTAGCAGCATTGGTGGCTGTTTTCTTTAGTTTGTCCGTGCGTATCTCTGCTTTTACCTGTTTGAGTTCCTGTTCGGCAAGGCTTACTTGTTGTTCCTTGTGTCGCTTGGTTTCCTCTATACGTTGCAGTTCGGCTTTCTGCTTCTCAATGATGAAATCATTTCGTTCCAGATGCTCTTTACCTGTGACAGCTTTTGCCTGTCCACGTTCCATCAGGAGAATATCGGAAGCAAGGGTCTGCATGGTTGCCATATCCTCGTCATTGAGCTTTCGGCTCTTTCCAGTTTCATGGTTCATCCAGTCGAATACGACATGAGCATGATAATTTGGTTTGAACCATCTGTTACCGACTTGGAAGCTCTCCTTGTCTTCTGCTTCCGGCTGACCGTTCAGCCAATGCCCTTCGTCTTTATGCAGGAAAATCTGTAGCGGAGTGATGCCCCAGCGTCTTTGGCACTCTTCACCGAATTTGCGTACATCAGCCAGTGTGGTGTCCGGTCTGATAAGCAATACTCCTTCACGGATGGGTGAGCATCCCGCCACCTTGATAATCTTTCCATTCTTTCCCTTGCGTTCCCTTTCCTTTTCCTGCATGGCACGTCCGGTCTTTTCCTTGACCATTTGCTTGATATTGTCATAATGAGTTCGCAGTTCGGGAGTGCCGAAGTCGGGATTTATCCACTGTTCGTTATCGGTGGAAAGTTCGGGAACGACATAGATTCTGGACTCCCCGATATTACGCATATACTCGGCAGTCCTTCGGTTGTGTGCCTCGCTCGATGCGATGTTGCAAGGCTTGATATGTATGCTTGATTTTGTTGCCATAGCTTCTTTCCTTTGTTTACAATTGATTTACTTTGCTCGCTTTCGCAGAGGGGTTCTTAGGGGTAACCCATAAGCGGAGATTGCAAAGAGAGGGTCACTCTTTGCTCGGGGTTCTCAGGGGTGAAACGCCCTGAGTGGGTCATTAGGGCAAAGCCCTAATCCCCTCGGGAGAGCCCACAACTACGAAAGCGAAGCGTGTAGTTATAGTGGGCTATAACCGGAAGCCTTTCGGTTTCTTGGATAGCGTATCATTCCTCTTTTTGACAGATTGCGCTTGCTCTTTCCTATCGGCTATTCGTTTCTGTAAATATTCGTTCAGATCTTTACATCCACTGTAGATTTGCGAGGCGTCACGCATATACCGGGTAGCATCATACTCCTTTCGGATTTGCTGTATTGCTTCCATTCCTGCACGGTCATTGTCAAAGAAACAGTGGATGCGCTCATAGCTTCCCAACGGATAGAGTGCCTTGGGAACATTGGCTACGGAATTAAGAACTATGTAATCCTGTCTGTCGAAGTCGGGTGATTGCGGACAGCTTTCCAGTCTTAAGGTCAGAAAGGAAAGGTAATCCATAAATCCCTCAAAAACGTAACATGCACTCCTTGGCTTTCCTGACTGTCTGATATGGGATATTTCTTTGGGTGCGATACATCCCTTGAAATATCGGTTGCGGATTTCATATCCACCCGATATGTTCGGAAAAGCAATGGCGAAATAACGTTTGCCGTTGTGGGTGAAACGGGCTTCTTTACATTCTCTTTTCGCCAGCGCCGTGTTTATCCCTCTTTCCTGTAGATAGGCAAGCAGTGCAGGAGAAGTCAACTGTACAATGTCCAACTCCTGAAAACTCGGTTCGGAAAATGACTGCTTGCCAAAAGAGAAAGACACGGGATGTATGTGTGGTGTCTGTTCCTCGATTTTCTGTAGAAGATAAGGTACATAGTCGGAACAGTAAAGTTCCTGTGCCAGTGCAATGATATTTCCACCTTTACCAATTGCAAAATCATACCATTGGTTGCGCTCGATATTCACTTTGAACGAGGGCTCTGTCTCTTCCCGTAACGGGGATTTATACCACAGGTTGATACCTTGCTGCTTGACGGGAGAATGTCCCAAACTGTACAGAAAATCCGCTATCCTGATTTGTTTTGCTGTTTGTATATCCATAATAAGATGAGTGTTTGAATAATGGTTGGAATATTTATTTCTCTTTTCGCCCGTACCTTTTTATGAAGTACGGTCTGTATAATCACTTCACTTTATTTTCGTATATATAGGATACGGTAATAAAGTGAAGCGGTTTTACATTCTCTGCAACCGCTTCGCTTTATCCTTAATATATAGACCTGCCGAATAAAGTGAAGTGATTACAAGTTAGACGGTCTAATAGTGAAAGTCCGGCTTGAACGTGTATTTCCTGCCGTTCTCCTGTACTATCATCCGTTTGTTCCGGAGCATGGTGATAAGTGATACCGCCTTTTGATGGTTCAGTTTTACACCTACCGACATATATGCCTTGACTAAGGCGGTTTCCAGATCCTTGTAGCCGTATTCCTCTTTTAGCCCGAAAGCCGCTTCCAGTGCTATGCGGTGCTGTTGTTCGGTAATATGCCTGTAAGGGTCGAACTTTTCCTCTTCCGGTCTTCCCGGTTTCTTCGCTTCGGGTCTGTACCCCTCTATGAGTTCAGGCAATGCATTGTCGTTGATACGGAAAGCGAAAGGCTCGAAATCCATTGCACGGATGTGCATGGCTGAAACATTGCTTATATCCCCGTTGCTCTTGTCCTTTTCCACCAGCAGAACGGTTTCCGCCTTGTTGTTCAGCTCCGTACCGATATGCCCTCTTGCGTTTTCATCGCCTTTGTTCTGGTGGAGTATCGTATGGATGTGTATCTGCCTGTCATCCGTCCACTGCATCAGTTTGGATATAATGCGTGTCGATTCTCCCGGACTGTTGATGTCATATACCATATCACGGATGCCGTCTATGATTACAAGCCCTATGTCCGGTGTATTATAGATAGCCTGTTCGACAATCCTGATGCGCTGCTCGGGCGTGTATTTCCTCAAAGCGAGAAACTCCAGATGTTCATTGTCCCTGTCATCAGGAAGACCGGCCAGCCGTAAAATACGTTTCATGACTTTCAGACAGTGATAATGGCTTTGTTCTGTGTCCACATAAAGAATCTTCCTTTTGTCTTCCGGAAGTTCTGCCACATACCGCAGTACCGTACCGTTTTTCAATGCGGCGGCTACGATAGCCGATACATTGAAAGTCTTTTTACTCTTGGCTTTGCCGATGGATGCACTGAAATTGCCCAGTGTACCAATGACCGAACCTTGCACTTTTAGAATCTCAGGTGCTTTCTCGTAGATTTTCGACAGGCTCAGGCGTGAAGCTTGCCAAAGGATTATTGCCTGTTCTGCCGAAATCTCCTTTATTTCTTTCATATAGTCCATAAGCATACCTCCCATTATTTCCGTCCTCCTGTTTTCTTCCCGGCAAGCTCAAGAGCCAATTCCGCATCTACGATAATCTTGCGCCCTATCTGGATAATCGCCTTGTCTATCTTACCGCTTTTCTTTATGCGGTTGGCAGTGGGCAGACTGCACCCGAACAGTTTGGCTATACCGAGTATTCCGTACACATACTTCTTTTCCGTGTCTGTAACGGGTTGCGGCAATGCTTCGGCCTGACCTGAAGCGTGCTTACTCAGGAATATGAATTCTTCGCCTGTCATTTGCCAGACGGGTTTTGATAATAATTCTTGGATATTTGTCATCGTCCAATCTATTTAGTCGTTAAACAATCAACCCTGCGCACTGGCTGTTATTTCTGTTCTCGAACGATGCAAAATTAGGTAGGGTTATGAGTGGTAAGGATGGGGACGGTACAAACTGAATATCATTGTATCTTATTGAATATCAGAAAATAAAAATACCACTCAAAAATTATTTTGAGTGGTAAAAGTGGAACTTTCGTAAAGTATCAGGATATATCACGGATTATCTGAATATATGTTCCATTTCCTTGGCGAAATTTTGGTTGCTGTCACTGGGGAAATCTGAAACAGGCTCCTTGTATTTGGATTTGTAGTAGCTGTCGTCAATATCCAGCAGTTTCAGCATTCTGTCTTTCCATTTGTCCCTGTCCTGTTTGGAGAGTTTCTCGCTCATCAGGAATATCAGATAGCATACACGTATTTTCTCTCTCGGTTTTATTTTCAGCTTACAGTTGCAGGGGTGAAGATTCATATTGGCATAGAAATCCGGTGCGGAAATTTCTTCGAACTGTTCTCCTTCGCACACCTCATGAATGAGCGAAAGTAATTTCATGCTGAAATATTCCTGTTGTTCTTCTGTCGTTTCCTGCTGACTGATTGGCTCGCTTGATTTATTCTCTTGCTTTCCGTCAGGAATGTATTTCTTCAATATATCCAGAAAAAGGCAGCTTTGACGGTATATGTCCGCACAACATTTCTTCATGTATTGGAATGCCTCTGTTCTTGCAGCCTTTTGCTGATCATAGAGTTTGTTCAGTTTGGCTTTTTCCCTGTCATATTCAGCCTTGCAGCGTTCATATTCTTTCTCTGCCTGTTTTTCCTCTTCGGCTGTATGCTCCCTGTAACCAATGGAATCATACCTGTTGTTGGCTTCATTCAGCGGCTTGCTCAGACTTCTTGTAACATCCAGCTGGGCTTCAATTTCCAGAGAATACCTTTCCATGTGCTGATAGCAAGCACGTTCTATGGCTCTGTCACTTAACGGGCGTATCTCATAAGCCTGTATGCTCTTTTCTATTTCAGTTTTCAGGCTGTTGAGTATCAAGGTGTATTGCTCTTTTTGCTTGTCAAGCACCAGTTCAAGGATAGCGGCTTCAAAGGATTTCATGTCATTATACTCCTGATAGAAATCCGATATGAATTTCTGCCTGTCAAAAGAAAAAGCGTAATTATCTATATAGTCTCTGTATATTCTGTTGAGTTCTCCATATTGGGGAATCATCGTCTGTATCTTTCCTGCCATATACTTTATATTATGGGTTCTTGTCCTTGTCAAGGAATAAGGTCAGTTCTTCTTCCACTTCTTCTATACTCGGTAGGGCAGATTTCAGATTTTCGGGTACTGCCTTGCTCAATTGATAGTCGCTGATACCTATCGGCTGGTCATATCCAGCCAAGGCATATTGTGCCACGACCTCATCCTTACCCCTGCACAGCAAAAGACCGATGGTCTTGTTATCATTTTCTCCCCTCAGTTTATCATCCACCACATTGATGTAGAAGTTCAGTTGCCCTGCATACTCCGGTTTGAATGGGGTAGCCTTTAATTCTACCACGATATATGCGTGCAGTGGAATAGAATATAGTATCAGGTCTGCATAGAAATCGCTGTTTCCGACTTGGAAATGTTTCTGTCGTGCAACGAAAGCAAAGCCATTGCCCATTTCCAGCAAGTAACGGGTAACGTGCTTATAATTATACCATATCCGGAACCCGCATGGTAGTGCGGATAAAATCAGAGGTTCCCTAGGGTTAAACTTAACTACTATTTTTCTTTGCGATATAAAATACATAACTGTAATAATCTACTACCAATCTAAAATAAAGCGATTATAAGCTATCCTTTTTCCTGTGTTTGTTTTAAAGTTTTCACCTATACACTTTTTTATCTTTTCCTGTTCTTTTTCTTTATCCATAACCGTTAAATTTTCAAGCAAATCAGCTTCCCATTGTATTTGAAAATCAAGTCCATCAATTTTAGATGGAGTATGATGGTTGCCTATTATAAAGCATATTCTATCAATATTTTTGTTATAGCCTACCTTTTTTAATATTTCTTTCGCTACTGCTGGTCCTTCCTTTTCTTGATAGACACCATCAATAGAACCGTATTTTTTTTGTGCTTCAACCGCACCAATATCATGTAGTATAGCAATAATACTGATGAATTCTTTTTCTTCCTCTCCGATATTTTCTCCTTTCATTATATCTTCTGCATTTTTCAAAACTTTGAGAGTATGCTCTATGCCAAAAGGAATTTCTTTGAATACTTCTTTCATCTCTATAATAATTTTTTCTTTAAACATAAATTACCTCCATTTATACCTTATAGGTGTTTTAGTTCTATCTATCCACTTTTTTGTTCGCCGATACAATCAGCATCATGGGACGGCGCATTTCATCCTGCATCCCCGGAATATCCATCATGTTTTCCGGCGGCTGCGGCTCCACAATATGATTTATTATAAAACCATTTGAAAGCAGTGTATTTAGATATGTGGTCAGTGTTCTATGATATTTTGTAACCTTTTCTCCCAAAAACACAGCTGTCCGTTTGCCCTCATAATAATAATTATCCACCGGAAAATGCAGTATTTCTCCTTTTTCGTTATAATGCCAGTCTTGTGTTCCATAGGCAGTAAAAACAGGATGTTCAACCGTAAAAACTAGCTTACCACCAGACTTCAGTATTCTATATATCTTTTTTACTAAAATCTCATAATCTGCTACATAGTGAAACGCAAGTGAACTTAATATTACATCAAAACTCTCCTCTGGGAATTCCACATCTTCTATAGCACAGCATTTATATTCAACCTGTGGAAAATGTGTTTTTTCTTTGGCTACCTCGAGCATTTTATGAGAAATATCAACACCTACAACAGAAGAAGCACCGTGTTCCATCGCATAAATACAGTGCCATCCATAGCCGCATCCTAAATCAAGCACACGCTTATCTTTAAAATCCGGCAGCAGCTTTCTCAATGTTTCCCATTCTCCTGCACCGGCTAGTCCCTGCTGTGAGCGACTCATTTGACTGTATTTTTGAAAAAATATATTATCATCATATTTGTTTTCTTTCATCTGAATTCCCCCTCGTTTAAAAAGTTATTTATCTCCGTTGCAATTTTTTTCACTTCTTTATAAAGCTTCTCGGTCATATCGTAGCATTCAAAAAGTGAAAGACCGAGTACTTCAAAAATATGATTAACCCTTTCGGCATATTTTTCAGGTTTATATTCAAAAGTTTCAAGCAGTTTTATAGCTTTCTTTTCGTTAATGCAATAAGCATTATTGCATGCAAATAGTACTTGATTTAAGCATGAAATAATACGAAAAACATGGCCTGCAATATAATATTTATCCTCTGCTCCCGCATTTGCTTTTACAAACATTAAAGAGAACTCTGCTTCAAATATAAAAAAGTTTATCAAGCTCTTCTTTAGAGCACCAGGGTAAATTTCTGCCTGATTTTTTAATTCGCATAAGCTTTCATTCTTAGCATATTGTATCTTGCTGATCGCCAATTCTCCACGATACATAGCACTTATATAACCATGGGGATGCCCAGTCTGATAATTGGCAGTAACAATTCCTTGCTCCGTATCTTTGATTATTTGTTCCACCCGTTTTATATCACGTAAAATCAAGTCAACATGATACCCGTTTATAACTAACCATCCGCCGCCATTAACCCAATCACCCCACGCTCCGGGAGGTACAACAAGGTCGTTTCTATTCTCATCATCCAATTCTGTAGCAATTTGATTAATCGCTGTCAGGTCAAATGATTCTGAATTGTAATAGATTCCGATATCTATATCAGAATCCTCTGTATGGGTGCCTCTTGCACGGGAACTCCCTAATACGATGCCTTCTATATAAGGCAAAGAGGATAATTTTTCTGTCACTGATTGAATAATATTATCTATCATACTGAATCACTCCTTTCAATATCAAAAGCTATATCCCATGCTGAGAAACGCCTTTTTTGCCATGTGTTCCTTATGCTTTACGTATATTTCTATGGAAAGAGGGCCTTCAAAATTCATCTTGAAGGCCTTATTTTTTCTGATTAGAGGTCTAACCTACTTAACGTTTAGTTAAAATCAATAACCTCTTTCACGGCCTACTTACGATCTGTCAAATACGAAAAGTAAAATAATTATCGGACTAAGTTTAATTTCTTATCTTTAATTTCATAAATTACATCAGCCACATTTTCAAGTAACCGTTTGTCATGGGTGATAAACATGATCGTTCCTGCATATTCCTTCATTAGTATTTCCAAGGCCTCCAGGCTTGGTATGTCAAGGAAGTTACTGGGTTCATCCATTAGTAGGATGTTATATCTACCCATAAGCATTTTAGCTAGCAATAATTTCATAATTTCGCCACCGCTTAAAATAGATAAGCTTTTTCCAATATCGTTCTGCTTAAACCCCGTGGATGCAAGCACGGAACGAATTTCTGAAACATTGTAATCACAATCCTCCTTCATAAACTCCATAACATTCTGATTACTGTTGTACTTGTAACCATTTTGTGCAAAGTAACCTATTTTTGCCTTAGGTGAAATAGAAATTCCTTCTTCATGGTTTAAGATCATTCGGATTAAAGTTGTTTTTCCGGTTCCATTACCACCAGTTAACGCCACTTTTGCTCCTAGAGGAATTTGAAAAGATGCATTTTCAAACAGTGCCTTATCCCCAAATATTTTATTAATTTCCGTACCGACTATAGGGTATGGATTATGGAGCTCCAATGCTTTACTTTGCCTGAAACGAATTCTGCGAATGTCTTCCGGAGCTTCTACATTTCCTAAGGCTGCAATCCTGTGCTCTAGGGATTTAGCGGCATTATGCATCTTTTTTTCCTTACTTCCTATTGATTTTTGATGAGCTAAACGCCCTCCGCCTTCAGTACTTTTTTTCTTTGAAGCACCTTTCGCCTTCTGTTCTATTTTACGAGCCTGTTTTCGCTTTTCCTCCGCAGCCCTTTCCAATCGGGCACGTTCCGCAATAAATTGTTCGTATTCTGCAGCTTGACTCTTGCGTTCTTCCTCTTTCTGGCGAAGATAATCAGAATAGTTTCCCCAATACTCAGTGATTTTGCAATCTTTCAGCTCCCATATTTTATCTACTACCTCATCAAGAAAATATCGGTCATGGCTAATAACTAACAGTGCACCTGTAAAATATTTTAGCTGTCCAATTAGAAAATCAATTCCTTCACGGTCTAAATGGCTCGTAGGTTCATCCGCTAAAATACCATGAACCTGTGCCGATAAGGCCTGTGCTATTTTAAGCCTTGTTTCTTCACCACCGCTCATGGTCTGTATATCTAATTGCTCAACACCGAGCTTGCCTACAAGTGCAAAATCTTTTTCCACCTGCAAAGTTACCTCGTCCAACTGGGGAATATAGGCAAGTTCACCCAGACGATTCATTTTACATCCTGGGGGAGTTAATTCTCCTAAAAGTACCCTGAGTAAAGTGCTTTTTCCAGCACCATTTGCTCCTACTAAACCAATACGGTCATAATCATATATTTCTAATTCTTCTATATCTAAAACATCGCGTCCTTTGAATTCCACACGAATGTCTTTAGCTTTTAATATCAATTCCATAAAATTTTCCTCCTGTCTATAATCGCATGTTTTCATTTGCTTGTACGCAGGGAAAACCCTGCGATTTTAGCAGGAAGAATTACATGAAAATAAGATACATAAATATCCCTCCAATATTGTTTATTTTAAATCTAATTTCCTAATCTCAGTTATCATCGGGCAAACTATTGCAATGCAAATAATTAAAATACCTGATAGTAAAAACCAATGATTTACACCGATTCTATCAGCAAAGAATCCAGAAAGAATTAACCCAATTGGCATAGCAAGAGACATGATACTTCCAGTTAAAGAAAATACACGTCCTAAATATTCAGGCTTAATTTTCTCCTGAAAAAGAGCTGTTTGCACACCGCTGTAAAACGGAACCGAAAGCCCCATTATTGCACAGCAGACTACAAATATGAAAAATCCACTTTGGGGAAGTAATCCTGAAATGGTTAAGCTTATCCCCATCATAAAAATGGATGCCGTTATTAATAAGATTCGCTTTTGGTAATTCCCAAATAACCCTAATAATAGACCCCCTATCAACATACCAGAGGCATAAGCAATCTCCGTAATAGAAATATGCATCGGTGTACCATTAAAATATTCCATAGTGATTAAAGGATATAATGCATTTATGGGCATATAAATAAACATATATAATGTTCCAACGAGTAATAAAGCAAATAATCCTTTATTTTGCCGTAGTACAGCCATTCCTTCTTTCATTTCTCTTATGAAATTTGGTTTCAAACTTTGCACTTGATCACCCAGCTTAGGAATACGTACAATTGCTACCGTAATAGATGCAATCACAGCACCCAACACATCGATGGCAATAATAGCATTTAAATCCCAAACGGAGTACAGGAGTGCTGCAACTGCTGGACTAACAATATAGCTTATAGACTGCAAAGACTGACTATAGCCTGCGCATTTCGTCAGCTGTTCTTCTGGTACTAAAAGTGGCGTAACCGCATTGAGAGCCGGGGTGTGAAAAGCTGTTCCAATGCTACGGATGAACAATACTATCATAACTATCCAGACAGGTAGCTCCATATACAATGCAATAATAGCAAGCACTGCCCCAGCTGCTGCGATAATTAAATCAGCACCAATCATTATCTTCTTCCTATCATGACGATCCACTAGCACACCAATCGCAGGTCCAAAGACCGCATAGGGTAAAAAACCTACTAGTGAAGCCATAGACAAGACCATCGCAGATCCTGTTTTCTCTGTAAGGTAAAAAATGATCGCCATTTGCAGGATGGCACTAGTGATTAATGATACTGCCTGCCCTGCCCATATTGTATAAAACTTAAGTTTCCAATTGTTGTATTTTTCCATTGATATTATCTCCTGCAT